>LFRV01000088.1:0-16829 GCA_001512485.1 Clostridiales bacterium DTU069
TATTATAATCCAAAAAGCATCGAAACACAAGTGCTATTTAAAAAATGCGTTTTGCGTTGTTCTCTCTTCTATAATGCATTTTGGAAAACAGCCGTAAGAAATGATTCCCCGGCAGACAGCATACATCCGCCGGGAAACTTAATAATTTCTCTGTTTTCTTTTTGACTCTATGCGTATAACGGCCCAAAATTCCTGCATGCCCTGTAATCCGCGCCTTCCTTATCCACTGTTCCGAAAGCGGCCCACGCGCTTGGTCTGAAAATTTTGTTTTCGTCGACATTATGCATGCATACCGGAATGCGAAGCATTGACGCAAGCGTAATTAAATCCGCTCCAATATGTCCATAGCTGAATGCCCCGTGATTCGCGCCCCAGTTTGCCATAACCGAATAGACGTCGGTGAACGCTCCTTTTCCTGTGAGCTTCGGAGCAAACCATGTGGTAGGCCATGTCGGGTCCGTTCTCTGATCGAGTATGTCATGAACCTTTTCCGGTAAATCTACGGTATATCCTTCAGCTAATTGCAGAACAGGTCCAAGCCCTTTTACAATGTTTATCCTTGACATTGTGACAGGCATGCCGCCGCGTGACAGGAAATCGGCCGAAAATCCGCCGCCGCGGAAATATCCCGTATTCGCAGGACGCCAGCGTACGGCATTGAGACATTTTTTCGCTTCTTCAGGAGTAACATCCCACCACGGTTTCATCACTGGCCTGCCGTCGATTGACTGCTCGCCTGTTCCGTCCAATGACGCGGACCCTGAATTTATAAGATGAATGATACCGTTTGCCGCATCGCCTTCCAATTCATAACCCGTAACGCGCTTTACAGCATCCGGGCTCCAGTATGTACGGACATCGGCGAAAACCTGGGCGGTATTCGTCAGCAGATGTCCGAACAGCATAACTACCCCATTAAGGCTGTCATTTTCAGTCGCGATAAGGTATGGCTGCCTTATACCCGTCCAATCAAAGGAACTGTTCAATATTGTCTCCATAAAGTCCCCGTTCGGGAAATGATCAGTCCACTGACGCTGGCCCTGAAAACCTGCCAATATCGCATTGCGGCCGTTCGCTTCCTCTTCGAAGCCCATCTCTTTCAACTTTGGATTGCCGACCATTAAATCCCTTGCAATCAGGGCCATCTTCACGCAAAACTCCCAGTTCTTATCCAGTTCGGCGCGGGATTTGCGCGTTTCCGGAGGATTGATGTCAGGGCCTTCAATACAGTATTCCTTCACCCATTTTAACGCCTGATTATACTCTTCGTTGTCAAAAATGCCTTCATTCATCCTGCGTATAAACTCGGACAAGTCTATGTATTCATTTCTCATTCCAAGATAATCCTGGAAGAACCCTTCATTGACAATTGAACCTGCGATACCCATAGATACCGAACCCATCGATAAATAAGACTTGCCTCTCATTTCCGCTACCGCAAGTCCGGCACGCGCAAAACGAAGAAGTTTTTCCTTAACGTCGCACGGTATTGTTTGATCCCCTTTATCCTGCACGTCTTTCCCGTATATCCCGAAAGCCGGCAGCCCTTTTTGGTTATGGGCGGCAAGAACCGCCGCGAGATACACTGCCCCGGGGCGTTCCGTGCCGTTAAAGCCCCAGACTGCTTTTGGAATGTAGGGATCCATATCCATTGTTTCAGAACCGTAGCACCAGCAAGGAGTTACGGTAATAGATAATCCGACGCCTTCTTTCCGAAACTTCTCGGCACAGGCAGCCGCCTCGGCAACTCCGCCTATGCACGTATCCGCAATTACACATTCAACCGGAAGACCGTTTGCATGTCTTAATTCACTTTCCAACAAGAGCGCGCAGGATTTTGCCATGTTCATTGTCTGGTCTTCCAATGATTCTCTCACTCCGCGCCTTCGTCCGTCGATTACAGGCCTTATGCCGATTTTCGGCATATTCCCGATAAGTCTGTTCTTAGATTTATGTACTTTCATTGCACGCTTACCTCCCAATATGTTTTATATATAAATTTTCACGGATGGCATATGGAATCTGATCTCTATATACTTTTAATTATAGTTGAATAAAATCGCAATCTCAATTCTTTGAAAAATTATTATCATAAATCAATAAAAAATCATAATATCTCAATACTTTATTTGCATTTTCAATGCGTTAGAAAGGAAAATACCGCTGTTACATGCTGTCTTAAGAATTCATGCAAAATTAATTAAGGGCTGATTTTTTTAATCAGCCCTGTAATTTCACATAACTGAATTACTCCGTTATGTATTTGAGCGACCGGAAACCGGGAAATAGCCGAAGCGAACACGCGCTGCAAAATGCGTACCGCTATATCACCCGGATTTCAGGTTAAGCCTCCCTGCTCGAAGAATCGCTGAAAATAATATTAACAGCTTTCATCGGCGATACTGTTGATATGGCATGCTTGTATACAAGCTGTTGTTTCCCCTCGCTGTCGAGAACGACCGTAAAATTATCAAAGCCCTTTACCATGCCTCGCAGTTGAAACCCGTTAGTCAGATAAACCGTTACCGGTATATGCTCTTTTCTTACCTGATTTAAAAATACATCCTGCAGATTTATGTTCTTATTCATATTTTATAGAGCCTCCTCGCCAAAATAATATCATATAATTAACAATTTCTGTATCATACCTATTGTATAAAATCTAAATACAGGTTTCAAGGTATTCCTGAATAATTTTAGTATTTTTTTCTAAATTCTCACTCCCTCCGTCAATCCATACGGCATCGCTAATAGACCGGAACCAGGTCAACTGACGCTTCGCGTAATGTCTTGTATCCCTTTTCAGTATACGTATCGCTTCTTCAAGTGTTGTTTCATTTTTCAGATAGGCTATTATTTCCTTGTAACCCAATCCCTGCATAGCAATCGAATCGGGGCTTATGCCTTTTTCAAGCAGCGACTCGACCTCGGAAACCAATCCGTCTTCAATCATTCTGTCAACTCTTTCGTCTATCCTTTGGTATAATTGTTCCCTGTCCATGTTAAGTACAAACACAATATACCTGTATTCCGGTGGTTCGGAACGGGACTGTTCGTTGTGCCACGATATCGGTTTCCCCGTATATTCATATACTTCGAGCGCGCGGATTACTCTTTTTACGTTATTGTAATGAATTTTTTCCGCGCTTTCGGGATCAACCTTTTTAAGCATTTCATGAAGCGTTTCGGGGCCCTTTTCATCCGCGAGCCTTCTCATTCTCGTGCGGAACGATTCATCGCAGACAGTTTCACTGAACCGTATGTTGTAAATAAGACTGTTGATATACAAGCCTGTTCCTCCGGCTACTATGGGCAGCTTGCCCCTGTTTATTATATCCCTGATGCAGCGTTCGGCCATTTCCTTATACATAACCACATTGAACGGTTCATCAGGCGTCACGACATCCAACATATGGTGACGCACGCCGTCCATTTCACTTTCCGTCGGCTTCGCCGTGCCGATATCCATATATTTATATATTTGCATTGAATCAGCGGACACAACCTCGCCGTTTAGCTTTTTTGCCGTATAAATCGCCTGCCCGGTTTTCCCCGAAGCAGTCGGGCCTGTTATTACCACCACCGAGCGCATATATTTACCACCCTGTTTTAAAACAAAAACCTTGCTTTTATACAATCCTTTTAAAGCGTTTTTCCAGTTCCTTTTTACTAATGCTTATTATTACCGGCCTTCCGTGCACACAGGTATATAAATCATCCGTATTCGCGAGCTCATCTACAAGAGCGCGTATCTCGATATCCGTCATTTTACGGTTTGCCTTTATCGCGCTTTTGCATGCCATCATATAAAGTGTTTCCTCCGGAATCATATCCGATACATCGGATATTTCCGCGTAAAGCTTTTCAAAAATGTCTGTCAGGTCCCGCGATGAAAACCCGCCGCTTAAAATATACGGAACAGATCTTACAAGAACTGTCCTGCTTCCGAAAACCTCAACGTCAAAACCCAAACGTTTGAGGTGTCCGGAAATCTGTTTGAAACTGTCCATTTCCCGTTCTGAAAGGTTGACGGTAAGCGGGCTTATCATGCCCTGTTCAAAGTTTTCACGCTCCGCATACTTTTTTCTTATTTTTTCATATCTTATCCTTTCATGCGCCGCGTGCTGATCGATAATAAATATGTCTTCCCCTTCCTCAAGCAGTATGTATGACGAAAAAACCTGGCCCGCTATCCTCGCGTTTTGCAGCCGCTTCTTATCGTTTACCGGTGTTTTTTCTTCAACCTCACCTGTTTCCGGTTTTTTTTCGTCAACACGCTCTACTGCATGGGTTTTAACATTTTCCTGGCCGGTTTGCGTTGTTGCTTTATCTTCCCGCTCATACCGTGCTGTCGTTTTATCTTCTACGGCATAGCCACTGATTTTTTGCCCATACTCCGCTGTCAACGGGGATACTTCACTTATTAATCTCTCCTTTTCCGCGGTTTCTTCGGGAAGACGGATTTGTTCCGAAGCCTCCGTTTTCTGCACCGTTGGGAGTTTATACGCGTCGTCTTCGTGCACTTCCCTGATAAGCGATGCCGACGAAAGAGCCGCCGAAACCGAATGGTACACCGCCCTGAAAACCTTTTTCTCGTCCGAAAAACGGACCTCGAGTTTTGCCGGATGCACATTCACGTCAACGAAATGCGGCGATATTTTTAGTTTCAGCACGGCAAACGGAAACCTTTTCTGCATAAGTTTCATCTTGTATGCCTCTTCAACGGCGGCTGTCATTATCCTGTTATATATAAAGCGCCCGTTGACAAAGAACGATTCATACCCGCGGTTTCCTCTCGAAATTTCCGGTTTGCCGATATATCCTTCGATTTCTATGCCGTCATCGGACATTTTTACCGGAATAACGGAACGGGCAATATCATTTCCATAAATGCTGTAAATAACACTGAGAAGATCGTGGTTGCCCGGCGTATGCAGGACTGTTTTGCCCTGGTTAATAAGTTTTATCGATACATCCGGTCTTGACAGCGCAATGCGCGTTAGAATCTCATGAATGTATCCCGCTTCGACAGTATCGTTTTTCAGGAATTTATACCTTGCCGGCGTATTATAAAAAAGCTCTTTTATTTCAAATGTTGTTCCGACAGGGGCACCTGCAGGCGACGAAGATATAACATTTCCCGCCTCCACATGTACCCTTGTACCGTTTGGGTCATTTTCAGATCTTGTCACCATTTCAACCTTTGCGACCGATGCGATGCTCGCGAGGGCTTCGCCGCGAAAACCCATTGTAGAGATCCGGTTGATGTCCTCTATCGTTCTTATTTTACTTGTAGCATGCCGCTCAAAAACCATAAAAGCGTCATCGGCTTCAATGCCGCGTCCGTTATCCGTAACGCGAATGCTTTTTTTTCCGCCGTTAACTATTTCAACGGTTACAGACGTCGCCCCCGCATCAAGCGAGTTTTCAACCAATTCTTTCACTACTGAAGCAGGGCGTTCAATTACTTCACCTGCCGCAATCTGATTCGCGGTATTTTCATCAAGTATTACAATTTTCCCCATAATATGAAACTCCCGTATTATACCGGATTATATAATATGTCGGCCCGGTTTCGTCATTTCAGTTTCTGCTGCAGTGAATATAATTTATTCAGCGCGTCAAGCGGCGTCAGAGTCGTCGCTTCAATCGATCGAAGCTCTTCAAGCACATCTCTTTCGCTACGTGTCAGCGCACCGGCTGTCAAAAGATCGACCTGGCCGTCAAGCGGTATTGAATTCTTTTTTTTGTACCTTCCGCCTTTGCTTATATCCGCCGCATCGAGTTCCTGCATTATCTCCCTGGCTTTGTCAATAACAAGCTGCGGAACTCCCGCGAGCTTCGCGACTTCAATGCCATAGCTCCTGTTCGCGCCGCCCGGTTTGATTTTTCTGAGGAATATTATGTCGTCTCCCTTTTTCTTAACTTCGATGCAGCAGTTCCTGATACCGTTCAGTTTGTCCTCCAGTTCGGTCAGCTCATGGTAATGCGTCGCGAAAAGCGTCCTGCAGCCGAGGCGTCCTTTATCGTTTATGTATTCTATAACCGACCACGCAATCGACAGCCCGTCGTACGTACTTGTGCCTCGGCCTATTTCGTCAAGAATGAGAAGGCTTTTCGGCGTCGCGTTATTCAGAATGTTCGCGACTTCCATCATTTCAACCATGAATGTGCTCTGCCCGGCTGCCAAATCATCAGAAGCACCGACCCTCGTGTAGATCCTGTCGACCAGACCTATCAACGCTTCGGAAGCGGGAACGAAGCTTCCGATCTGAGCCATTAACACAATAAGCGCGACCTGCCTCATATATGTCGATTTTCCTGCCATATTCGGCCCTGTTATTATTATAATGCGGTTGCTGTCATAATCGAGCAGCGTGTCATTCGGAACAAACGGCGTATCCGCAAGTGTTTTTTCGACAACAGGGTGCCTGCCGTCCCTTATCCTTATTTCGCCGCCTTCATGGATTACAGGCTTCGTATAGTTTTCATTGTCGGCAACCTCCGCCAGGGAACACAGCACATCAAGCAGCGCGATTTGATCGGCCGTATTCTGGATGCGGACCACCTGCGACGCTATTTTAGCGCGGATTTCGCAAAAAAGATCATATTCAAGGGCGGTTAGCTTTTCTTCGGCTCCGAGTATCGTATCTTCAAGGTTTTTTAACTCTTCGGTTATAAAGCGCTCGGAGTTTACAAGCGTTTGTTTTCTTATATACCTGTCGGGTACCTGCGGAAGGTATGAATTAGTTATTTCTATATAATAACCGAAAACCTTGTTGAACCTGATTCTTAAGTTTTTAATTCCCGTAGCTTCCCTCTCCCGGGTTTCCAGATCGACTATCCATTGTTTTCCGTCAACACAGGCGCTGCGATATTTATCCACTTCGACCGAATATCCGGTTTTGATAATTCCTCCGTCCTTTAAAGTTAACGGCGCGTCTTCCGAGATTGACGAATCTATAATGTTATAAATATCCTGGAGGGAATCAAGATTATTTAAAATACTGACATTCATTTTCGCGTGAAGACCGGATATAAGTTCCGTTATGTACGGGATTTTCGATATTGAATCCTTGAGAGCAAGCAGATCGCGCGCGTTGACATTTCCGACAACCAGTTTTGACGCAAGCCGTTCGATGTCATACACTCGTTTGAGATGTTCAATCGTTTCTTTTCGTACCATGAACTTGTTTTTAAATTCATCAACCGCGTCGAGGCGTTCGTTAATGAGATCGATATCAAGCAGCGGCTGTTCAAGCCACTTTCTCAGTTTTCTCCCGCCCATTGCCGTCATTGTCTTGTCAAGCACCCATAAAAGGCTCCCGCGTTTTTTCCTTTCCCTGATTGTTTCGGTTAATTCCAGGTTTCTGCGGCTCGATGAGTCAATCATCATGTATTTTTCGATAGAATAAACGTTTATTTCCCTGATATGGCTTAATACGGCCTTCTGCGTTGAATTAAGATAATAAAGAAGCGCTCCTGACGCGCAAAGCGCGAGTTCCTGCTGTTTTAAATCCTCATGGCCTGTTTTCCCTTCGGCTTCGGCCAGCGCATATTCCCTGTCATAAGCTTCGCTGCCGAGAACCGATACATATACTCCCGTTTTCTCTTTCAGATCCTTTATTGAAGCAATCTTTTCAAACTCGCTGTTAATAACTATTTCAGACGGCTTGTAGCGCGATATCTCATCAATGAGCTTTTTCAGCGTATTCCCGAATATAATCTGTGTCGCGTAAAATTCGCCCGTTGTCACATCCGCGGCGGCAACGCCGAAATATGACTTGCTGCAGTATACGGACATTAGGAAATTGTTCTTTTTTTCTTCAAGCATTGTAGGATCGGTTACCGTTCCCGGGGTTATAACACGGATTACCTCGCGTTTTACTATACCCTTTGCCAGTGCCGGATCCTCAACCTGCTCGCATATCGCAACCTTGTAACCCCTGTTTATCAGCCGTGATATGTAATTATGCGCGGAATGCCACGGAACTCCGCACATCGGCGCGCGTTCTTCAAAACCGCAGTCGCGGCCCGTTAAAGTTATTTCCAATTCTCTTGACGCTATTTCGGCGTCTTCAAAAAACAGTTCGTAAAAATCACCGAGTCTGAAAAAAAGCAGGCAGTCCTTGTACTGGTTTTTTATATCAACATACTGCTGCATCATCGGTGTAAGCTTCATAGCAAGTTACCTCCGGGTTGAATAAATCGGATAACGGGTTTCACTTGGCAACCTTGCCCTCGAGCCAGAAAGGCCAGGCCTTTATTATCTCAACGTTTACAAGCTGTCCTGTTAAATCACTGTCACACGAGAAATTCACAAGCTTATGCTGCCTTGTCCTTCCGGTGTACATTTCGCTGTTCTGACGGCTCTTGCCTTCAACGAGAACTTCAACACTCTTTCCTTCATATTTAAGATTAATTTCGTTTGTTATCGCGTTCTGCAATTCCAGAAGGCGGCCGAACCTTTCTTTTTTTACATCCTCTGGCACCTGGTTTTCAAGGGTTGCCGCCCTTGTTCCGGTTCTTATCGAATACAGGAAAGTGAAAGCCTGATCGAAACGGACTTTTTCCACGACATCAAGGGTATGCATGAAATCTTCTTCGGTTTCACCCGGAAACCCGACAATAATGTCGGTTGTGAACGCGATATCCGGGACCGCCGCGCGGACCTTGTCTATAAGGCCAAGATACTGCTCTTTTGTATATTTTCTGTTCATTTCCTTCAAAATCCTGGTTGAGCCCGACTGGAAAGGCAGATGAAGATGTTCACATAATAAAGGAAGCTCTTTCATCGCGGTTATCAGGCTATCCGAAAGGTCCTTCGGATGTGATGTCATAAAACGTATTCTTTCAATACCGTTGATATCATTCAGCGCGTATAGAAGAGAAGCGAACCCGTCTTTCATTCCCAAATCGTTTCCGTAGGAATTAACATTCTGGCCCAAAAGCGTTATTTCCTTATAGCCCAGTTCCGCAAGCTTTTCAACTTCCGATATGATATCCTCTTTCCTCCTGCTGCGCTCTCTTCCCCGCACATACGGAACAATGCAATACGAACAGAAATTGCTGCAGCCAAGTACAATATTTACCCACGCTTTAACCCTGTCCGCTCTCGCAGCAGGCAATCCTTCGACTGTATCACCTTCAGCGTCCCATATATCAAACACACGTTTTCCGGTTGTCAGGCGTTTGTATAAAAGCTCGGGAAAAGTATGGAGGTTATGCGTCCCGAATACAATATCAACATGAGTGTACGATTTTCTTATCTTTTCGACAACATGCGGCTGCTGCATCATGCATCCGGTTATGGCTATAATGCTTTTGCTTTTGCCTGTTGGCGGTTTTAGACTGCCAAGATGGCCGTATATTTTCTCTTCGGCGTTTTCACGCACGCAGCATGTTTCGAAAATAACGATATCAGCCGGTTCGCCTTCGCCTGCCTTTACATATCCCATCTCTTCGAGCATTCCGGCAAGCTTCTCGGCATCATGCTCGTTCATCTGGCATCCGTAAACCCGCAGATCATATGTTGACTGTTTTTTGTCAATCGCTGTTTTTTCGGCAATTATCTCTTTTATTTTTTCGATATATAAAAACTGTTTTTGCATTATATCATCCGTTTTTTCAATTATTCTCCCGTTGACTGACACGTACCAAACCCTTTCCAACAACATCGTTATTATTAACTATCATTATACTTTTTATTTTAACCTCAAGCAAGGCACGTTAACTGGCTCGTTTTTAAACTAATGTGCAGGAACTATTGTAAATAGTTCAAAAGGTAGTATTAGAACATTATTCCCGCGGGTCCTGTTTCGGGTGTTTCGGGTTCCTAGGACGACAAAGCACTTACCAACAACACGCTCCGGATCATGTTCTTTTTTTTGCGAAGAGGTCTCCATATCCCGGGTCGCTCATTAACACGCTCCACATTTGCCTGTAAGCAGCAGGGCGCTGGAGCATGTCGCCCGTCGTCATCGAAATCACCCGAACCAGAGCCGCGTACCCACCGGAACGCGGCAGCAATGCCTCGACCCGTTAAACCACCCGCTGTTTGACTGGTTGAATCAGCGCAATAGTTCAAAAGAAAGGTTTCGAACATAAATGCAAACAGGGGAAAATCCCCTGTTTGCTTATTGTTTACGCCTGCGCAATAAAACGAAAACATTTGTATAATTCTATTCGGTATGTATCGCCGATAAAGCGCTGAGCTTTGTCGCTTTGCGTGCCGGGAAAAATCCCGAGATAAGCCCGATTAACGCGCTGAATATCATACCTGACAACGCAAGCCATACGGGGATAATAGACAGTTTCGTGTCCGTCATTCCCATACCCATGCCCATACCGCCTAAAAACCGTACTCCAACAGTGTTCAGGAAATAGGACACCCCGAAGCTGAAGGCAATGCCTATTACTCCTCCTATAAAGCCAATCATCGACGCTTCATACAAAAACAGCCTTCTTATATCTTTAATCCTCGCGCCTATAACCTTCATAATGCCGATTTCCTTGGTTCTTTCATATATAGCCATTATCATCGTGTTTGCAATGCCAATTGCCGCAACCAGGAGCGATATCGCGCCGATACCTCCGAGAACGCCCTGCATTACAGCCTGGGTTTTGTTCGCTGACTCAAGGGATTCAGCCATACTCCAGGCATTTAAACCGATAGCGCGTATCTGTTCCTGCACATCAAGCACATTTTTTATTTCATTTACCTTTACTTTTGCCTGTTGAAAACCGACTTCTTCTGTTTTTCTTCTCCTGATTTTCTGATCGGGGTTGGCTTGCTGCTGTTTATATTCCTGGTCGAGTTTTACAAGCTCATGAATATTCATATACGCCTGGTATGCGGTTTCCCAGTTTCCTTCTTCAAGAATCCCAACGCCTTCAACCTTGTAAAGTTTGGGCTTTTTTCCAGTCTGGCTTCCCGGATAGCGCTCGCCGTAACTCATGTCAAAAGTCATATTTATCCTGTCCTCAAGGAAGTTAATATCCTTTTCCTCTCCTGGCCCGCCATATCCGTAAAACACAAGGCCTCTTCTCATTTCCTTCGGGTTATAAAACTGATCTTTCATATTTGAGCCAAATACAATCTGCAGTTTATCATCCGGGTTAAGAAGCCTTCCTTCCGCTGCTTTATATTCAAGAGCTTCCATTGCGTCAGGCTCTATGCCGACGATGGTTACATAGCCAAGATACTTGCCGATCTCCATTTTCACACTTGTCTGGTAGAACGGGGTTACAGCTTCAACATTCGGTATCTGCTTAATCTTATCAAGTTCCTCCTGGCTGATCGTCGGCTCAACCCATACATCATTACGTCCTCTTTTTCCGGTATTTATATTTTCATAATTCGGATGCACATTAATTACATTCAGGCTTCCCATTCTGCTCATCTGTTCCCTGTATGATACATTAATCGCAATCCCAAGGGACAGCATGATAATGATCGCGGTTGTCCCAATAACAATGCCAAGCACCGTTAATACTGTCCTTACTTTGCTGCGGAACAGGTTTCTCAGCGCCATTCTTATTATGTCAAATATCTTCATCGAACATCATCTCTTTCTTCTTCTTGCGTTTTTTCAGTATGATGACAAGGACAACTATCAAAACGACAACTCCGCCGCCAATCGCAACCGGAACAATAGGAAAGCCGGGTTTTTGCGGACCGTCCATACCGGGGAATCCGCCGTCCCCACCCGGGAATCCGGGATCGCCGGGGAAATCCGGGTTCATTACCGGCATTGATTCCATTGCATTAATCGTGAACTCTCTTTCAATCCTGTGCGATTTCCCTGCAGCATCCTCGAACGTAAAAACAAGAACACCATGCAATTCTCCCGGGCTAAGCGGAATAACGGGAGCTTCGTAATAATCGCTTCTTCCCATTTCAAAATTACCGACAAAATAGTTCGATTCCTTCGCGTCAAAGTCTCCCTCGGCCTTAACCATAAGATTGTAAAGAGTTACCTTACCCATATTGTAAAACTCCGCCATTAAGTACACAGGTTCTCCTACAAAAGCCGGTTCGGATACTATGACATCGGTTGTTTCAAGCTTTGCCGGCTGTACAACGGGAATGCCGAAAACGTCCTGCATGTTGAACTGCTTTATCTGGTCCTGTTCCTCATATTCGTACTCGAAAAGCGTTTTAACAACATAGGTTTTTGCTTTCGCGTCGGGAATGGTATACATAACCATTTCTTTCTCGGAAAACTCGCCGGGTTCCAGATTGTCAATATAGAAAGTATTGCTTGACTGGACAGGCGTGAATACGCTTCCGGTTTCTTCACTGCCCTCATCGACAACCAGCGTTATTTTCATATTCTGCACGGATTTCAGCTTGCTTGTATTTAAAAACTTCATTTTCAGAGTAAAGTTTTCTCCGGCGTTTACCATACCGGGTTCGGTTGAGTATTCGGAAATTATAATTTTCGGTACGGTATTAAGCGTTGTTTTTTGTTCCGCGCTTTCAACAAGCACTCCCATGTACTGTTCTTTCTTAACGCTTTCATCCCCGTTTTTATAATCAATTACAGCTTTTATCGGATACGACCGGCTTTCACTGTCCTTTCCGGTAATAAAGCTGAAAGCAACAGGTACACTTTCGCCGGCTTCAATTTTATTGATAATCATTACATTCAGAGACTGCGGAAGAATCTTATCATCCGCTTCTACCGTAATCTTGACATTTTCAGCCGCCGTTGTCCCCATGTTCTTCAGATCCATTGACACGGTAAACGGCTGTCCCGCCAAAACTGCTTCTTTGGGAGTTGTAATGTTTTCGGTTACAATATCCGCATTTTGTTCTTCCTCTTCTTCTTCATCACCCTCAACGTGTACATACATCGTATATGTTTCGGGGGAGGCAGCATCCTTATGGCTAAGTGATATCGTAATTGGATATGTTCCTGTTTCCAAATCCTTTTTCGATTTCAGGCGATATGTAACATCGGTATTTTTCAAGCCCCCAAGCTCAAAGAAGTACTGCTTTGTAATGTTATTAAGGACGTGGAATTCTCCCGCGTTTTCAATATCAACATCAACCGTCACGTTTTCGGCCGCCAGGGTTCCCGTATTCCACAAATCAAATGTCACGGTGAACTCCTGCTCGGGCCGCACTACGGAAGGATTTGACGAAGCTTTCATTACGACAAGCTGCGCGGGCACGTTGGTGTTTGTGATTTTTACAAACACCTCGATTGTTTCTTCAAAATCAACACCGTAAATATTTTTGTATGTAAGCTTTAACGGTATCGTATAAGTACCCGTTTTCGCGAGTTTGTCAATTGTAAACTGTAAATTGATATCTACCGGTTTTTGCTTGTTGATTCTCGCTACTTCTTCATACACCATCATGCGATCTATAACGAAAGGATTATTCTGAATATCCGCAAACAGCGGCGTAATCCGCACCCGCCTTGCTTCATAATCCGTGTAGTTTGTTATTGTAAGCGGAATATTTAATACCCCTCCCGACTTTCCTTCAGGTATAGCAGCCGAATAAAGCGCGAGAACAGGCTTATATTTTGAAGGATCGCTGCTGCCGCTGCCGCCGCTTGATTCTTTGGGCTGTATGTTATTTATGTATATGGTATCGGTATGCTCTTTTTCAGCGCCGCCATCCGAATAAGTTATGGTCACCTCCAGATCTCTTATGGTAAGGCCTCCATAAAAGAACACGAATTCCCTTTCTCCGTAGTCTTCGGCATTTATTATTTCTTTCCATGTCTTTTCCCACTCATTATCCGAAGGCGAAAAAGAAACACTGTCACCAAACTTAATTTTACTGAGAGTTATATCTTTGTTTGTGCCGTTATGTACCCTTATTTTTAATATAAATTCATGGCCTTCGTGAATAATATCACCCGAAGTGCGTATCGGTGTGGCTACACCGCTTATCTTTATAATTCCTTCCTCGTCTCCGGTATCTCCATTTTCCCCGGAATCCTCGGCAAAGACAAAGTTATTCGCTCCGAGAAGCATGGTCAGCACCATAATCACTAACAGAATACCATTAAGCCGTTTACTCATTTGTTTGCACACTCCTTAAGCTTATATTTTTCTTTTTCTTCGATATTTTCAATAACCCCGTCCCTGATATGTACAATCCTGTCGGCATACGGTAAAGCCTCACTGTCATGGGAAACGAGCAGCACTGTCTGACCGTATTTTTCAGCCATACCGGCAATAAGCTCCATTATCTCAATCGTGGTTTTCGTATCGAGATTTCCCGTTGGCTCATCTGCCAGTATTATTTCCGGCTTTTCGACAAACGCGCGCGCAATACTGACACGCTGCTGCTGCCCGCCGCTCATCTGGTTAGGCTTATGGTTAAGCCTGTCGCCGAGACCTACGGCTTTAAGCATTTTTACTGCCTCTTTTTCCCTGACTTTTTTCGGATACCCTTTAAATATAAGGGGAAGACATACATTTTCAAGGGCGGTAAGGTTTGGCAGAAGATTATACGATTGAAAAATAAAACCTACATACTTTTGCCTGAATTTTGCAAGCTGTACTTCATTCAGCTTTTCAACAGGAATGTTTTTTACAAGAATACTGCCCTTAGTCGGTTTTTCAAGACCCGCAACCATATTCAGAAGTGTCGTTTTCCCGGAACCGGAGGTTCCATATAAACAGCAGATTTCACCTTTTTTTATTTCAAGGTTAATCCCGTTTAGCGCATAGACTTTTTCCTGGCCCATCCGGTATACCTTCTTCAGGTCCTTAATCTTTATTATCGTTTCCATAATCTCTCCTTTTAGCCCACTATACTGTCAATATTATGCTGTAAATACAAGCATTATTTTAATTAAAACGGCGAACAAAACTTCCCGGGCTGCTTCTTCCGTTGTTTTACAACAATAAGAACGCCCCGCGTTCTGTTTAACCAATCCCAAGTATATAAGACGAAAAATTTACTAAAAAGTTTCAATTACTTAACATAAAATAAAATTAATTAATATTGCGAATAGTTAAAATTATCCCTATATATTGCTTCATAACTAAAAAAGGGTCTATCTGCAAGATGAAGTATAATACTTTTTTTGCAGAGAAAACTTAACATTAACTTTTAATAATCGCAGATTCTCTTGGAATAAACGTAAACTGGAACAGGATTAGCACCGGGAATTTAACCGTCATCCGCGGTATTCGGTGGGAGTTATTCCGAATAGCCTACGGAATACTTTTTTAAAATATGAATAATCATCATAGCCGCATAATTCCGATATTTCTCTGCAAGACAGGAATGTATTTTTAAGCATATAGCAGGCATTTTCCATTCTGACTTTTGTAATATATTTTATAAACGTTTCACCAACTTCGTTTCTAAATCGTTTGCTTAAGTAACTGGCATCAATATGAAATTTTTCTGATACCTCCTTTAAGGATAAAGGTTTGTAAAAATTATCTTCAATATATTCCTTTATTTCAATAATCATATCCGAACTCACCACTGCTGAATTGTCTGCAGGCGGGATACAGGATAAAACATGATTAAACAGATCTTTAAGGTAATTGGTGGCATTATGTATATTAGTAAATTTCTCTACTATTTCATCCTGATTTAAATATGTAATTTCAAAATCAACCTTTAATTTATTGTTTACTATTATTTGATTAGCCTTAAAAATCAACGTATTAAAAAATCTTTCAAAAGAGCTGATAGACTTATCTTGAAACAATCTGGGAACATCTGCAAGTATATTTTTAAGTTTAATGTAATCATTGTTTTCCAATGCTGAGTCAAGGTTTTTTAAGAATAGGTTTATATGCTCTTTTGTATCTGATATATTACAATAACATAATTGTTCGGTACTGACTGTGAAAAATAAACTGCTTAATATTTCACATGATTCATGGACATAATCAATAAGCTGTGTAATGTCTTGAAATGGCCTGCTTATACCTAGATACCCATCATATCCCAATGTTTCCTCTGCTAATGTTTCTATACTATTTTCTAAAGTTGAATAATTAATTAAAAGCACAGTAATATTTTTATTAAATTTAATTAAGGAAAAATCAAAATTTTTACTGTTCTTACCCTTTTCATTTATCTGTTCAAGCTTCTGGTATGCAGCAATACAAACATATTTCTGATATCGCCCCTGTATTCCAAGGCTATTTAACAAAATACTCTTTGCCATAATGGGATCATTCCTAAGTAATAACCTCAGTGTACTATATTCAATAAAGCTATGGTTTTTAGACGCCTTCTGATTATCAAGCAAATTTCTTGCCTTCACTACAGCATTGTAAAGCGCTTCGTTGGTAATTGGTTTCAACAAATAATCTATTGCCCCTAATTGTAGTGCGGATCTGGCATATTCAAAATCGGAATATCCACTAATTATAATAACTTTTGTTTTATAGTTCTTATTTATTGTTTTTATCACTTCCAAGCCATTGTATTTTGGCATACGTATATCTATAACTAATAAATCAGGTTGAGTAGATCTAACTTTATTTATAACTTGTTGACCATCAAAACATTTTCCGATTATATTAAAGCCAAGTGACGGCCAATCAATACGCTTTACAAGCCCTGCAACAATAATTGGTTCATCATCAGCTAAAATAACTTTATACATATCTTTACTCCCTATAAATATTTCTAATATACCAGTGGCATTGTCAGTATTACTTTTGTACCGACTTGTTTTTTACTTTCAATCTTTATTCCATAGCCGGAACCATAATATAAACGTAGTCGCTTATTTATATTTGATAATCCTATACTATATCTTTCCGATAATGTTTCTTCGCTGGTGTACAAGCCTCTTTGAACTTCTTTCAGGCGTTCTTCATCCATACCT
>LFRV01000088.1:16979-21915 GCA_001512485.1 Clostridiales bacterium DTU069
CCCATGCTGTTTATGCATTCAAGGGTGTTATAGAGAAAATGCGGGTTTATTTGAGCCTGGAGCGCTAACAATTGATTGTGTTTGTTTTCTATTTCTTGAAGCAGCACTTTTTTTTGATAATCCAAATTTTTCTCATTAAGCTCGTTAATTTTTAACATCATCGAGTTAAAGCCTATAGAAAGCTTTTGAAACTCCAAATTATCCTCTATTTGAATTTTTGCATTTATATCGCCCGCCTCTACATTTTTCATATGCATTAAGAATTGGTTTATTGACCTGTATATTCGTTCAAAGAACTGGAAATATACAATTAACAGCAAAGCAAAACATATACAAGTAAGGGCAATTGTAATTCTCTCTATAAAATTGATATCTTTAAAAATGACATTAATAGGTGTTATACATAAAATAGATAGTTCAGTATTTGGTATCGATCTGACAATAGCAATATATTCCGAATCTATAACATATTGTCTGTCTATATATTTTTTATACGATTGGGGAATATTCATCGATATATATTCTTTATTATTACTTGCAATTATTTTATGTTCTGAGTTAATAACATAAAAATCCGAATCATTATCAAGCAAACCGTCTTGAAGATAACTTGTAACGAAGGAGGCATTCATTACAAACAGGACATCTCCTATTTTTTTTCGAATTGAACTATTATGATAGACAGGTTTTTTAAATGCTATATAGTAATCATTGCGCGCAAATATTAAATCTGAAAGTGTATTTACTTTGGTTTGTGATAATAATTGCTCCGTAATTGAAATATTAATGTCCCTCCAATCAGTATATACATCATGATCAGATGTACATAGGACAATGCTTTTAATTTCACTGTTCATTTTTTTATAATTAATCATCAGGTTAGTAAGAGTTTTATAATACTGTGTTTTTAGATAAATATCATCCTCGCTCATAAACTGTTGCAGAATTGTATTAGTGGCAAATGAATCCATGGTTTTGTTTAAATCTATGTAATTGCGCTGTATATTAGCAGATAATTGATTTACCATGTTGGTATTGTTATTGATAAGTTTTGATTTATATGCATCTTTATAATATGATAGTAAAAAATATACAAAAGAAAAAACTATGAGAAGTATAATCGCCTGGGTCAATAGCATTTGAAAGCGCATTGACTTATTATATTTTCTCATATAGTCCTTCCTTTCATAGCAATGCCATAAAAATGTTATGCGCATCAGCTTCGTTTGAAATAACACTTTACAAAGACAAAGCAAAAATTACTATTGTTCATTCTTGCCTTTGCTACATAAGATTTATTCGGTTAAATGAATCCATGATCCCCATTTAAATTATAGCATACGCAGCAGTTGTATAAAAGGTAAATACTGTACGCATAACAAATTACTGTGTTTTAAAACTCCTGTCTTCCCGTATGGAGAATAATTATTCAGCATTAAAGAGGGAAGGGCGGCAATATTAAATACTAAAAAGAAGTATTTTATAGCGCCGCCTTTTATGTCGCAAAAAACGTCTACTGCGAAGTGCAAAAACTCTTAATCCAGTTCTAATTCCTCAAGCATAAAACTGCATATATACATTGTTGATTTAATTTCAAGGGCTCTTTCAAAATGCAGTTTTGCCTTTTCCTTATCACCCAAACCTTTGTAAGCCAATCCGATATAGTAGTTGCAATTGGCATCATTAGTCAATTTCGTATCATGCTCAAAAGGAAGAGTTGTAACAAGTGTCTTTGTAAAATATGTATACCGGCCCTCACTTCGCAATAGCTCTTTTGCAGTCTCTAAAATTTGTTCAAACCTTTTTATTGCTCTATCATTCATATTGAGCTTTTTTAAACTCATTCCTGCATAATAATCCATTTCCGGACTGCCACTGGAATCCGACGCGGATTTCTCATAATGCATTTTTGCTTTTTCATAGTCGCCTAATCCTTCATATGCCCTTGCAATATAGTAATCCAGGTGGGCATGTTCATATCTCATCGGCCATTGAGCTTCATTATAATTTTTAGGTATAGTTGCGGCATCAATAAATAATTCCAGGGCCTTCTTCGTATTACCTTTTCTTAAGTATTCCAATCCCATAAAAATGTGAGCCCAGATATGTTCTCTTACAAGTACACCCTCGCCTCCCTCATAAGGATGAAACGTATGATCTTTCAGCAAGCTGATGGCTTTTTTATACTGTTTGTCTTCAATATACGTAGAAATCAGTTTTATATAGTGATCATCCCGTATTTTTACAAGGTCGACATTTTCCTCCAGCAGCTTCAGGCGATCCTTAAGAGGCATATTGGTGTTCCTATTATACTGCATTAACTCATAGAATACTCTTGCATCAGCGGGGTCCAGTTCAAAGGCCTTTCTGATTAGTTCGCCAGCCTCTTTACGCTTACCCAGCTTGTCATAGTATCCGATAGCAAGATTTCTGTACACTGTCGGAAAATCGGCTCCCCGTTCAATCGAGATTTCAAAATATCGGATAGCGTTTGAATAATTGTGCTTGCCATAATAAATATTGCCAAGATAGTAAGGTGCTTTCGTATCGGCTGTGTTGAAGTCTAATGCGTGTTTCAGCACCTCTATGGATTCAAGACGGCTATGCAGACAATAATCGGTTCCTAAATCAGCAGCCTTGCTATAATAGAATTTAGCCAGTTCATCATTGCCCAGCTTTGCATAGTAATACCCCAAATAATACAGGTTAATTGGGAAAATACTCTGTTCGGCTGTCTCATCAATATACCATTTTAGAACGTTTATGGCGTCTTCGTATAGACCAGCATTACCATAGTCAATTGCAATATCAAGGTAATATTCATGTTTATTTGCAATAATACTCTTTAAATTATTCAGTTCATCTTGCGCACCGGAAATATTCCCCATTTCCCTTAAAAGAATATATCTTTCATACCTGGCGATGAAATCCAGTTTGTCCATTTTTATAACCCTGTCTATAGCTTCCAGGGCACAATCGTATCGATGAAGTTTTCTCAAGATAATGCATTTTAGTTTCTCAGCTTTAAAATTAGAAGCACTGGCAAGAGTTGCTTCATTTATATGATTTAAAGCTGTTTCAAAATCACCGTTTATGCAGTCTATTTCGGCTAATGCGTAATATCCCGCGGTTTTCCAGGCATAAATCCAAACAGATTTGTATAGGTTATTATACGCATCGCTGTAATTACCTTTTAGCTTTTGGACAATACCCAGGTTGTAATATGGTTCAGTATCATACGGGTGTGGATTTCTCATTATGCTGTGCGTAATGGCTTTTTCGAAATAGCTCGCAGCGGAATCAAAATCACCATTATTCATGCATATTTTCCCCATTAAAGTATTGCACCTGATGTTTTCCGGCTCCCGCTTCAGCGCTTCATTTAAATAATCAACAGCATTATAATATGGATGCCGGTATTGCCATATATGCAGTGCATGTAAGTATAAATCCTCAACTGTTTCAATGGTGTCCGGATCAGGGGCAGGAGTTAATGCATCCGGGACTTCTGCTTTTTGAGGTTTTTCCGGGCGATAGTCTATAAGTTTTTTTCCATTTGAAGAAACCATTGAGATACTTACTTCATGCGGAAGCGTTCCCTCAGGCAATTCAACCTTATCTTTAAACGGTTTTTCAGGGCTAATATCTATTCGCTTGTTATATATTATATCATCGCCGCGGGTTATAACTATAACTGCATCATCCCGCTTTTCAGTTGAATTGAAAGCAAACTCGGCTGCTTTATCAGTAAACTCAATCGCTACGGCGCCCTGGATATTTGCATTTGATATTTCTCCTATGTTTCTGATAGGATACCAATACTCTTCAGCAGTTTTATATTCATATGGCATGATCCATGAGAAGTCAGGCTGATTACAACTGTACACGCCTGTCATAAGTTCAATATATGGGCCATCCTCATCGGTGAGATTATCAAACCAGGCTTTGCTGAAATCTGAAACTCCCCATGTAAACATTTTCTTTCCTGTTCCGATATGACGGTTTGATACGTGTACTACTCCCCCGTCCTTAACAAAGTCATAACCGGAAAGAAAATCGTACTTTGAATCATATGTAAAGAAAGAAGTGGGCACCGGCATGTTTTGAAATACACGAACATCGACGCCGTCTTTAAAATCTTTAGTTTTATATATTCCTTTAATAATAGGGAATGATGAAGTTAATGCCCATGCGTGATCCGATGCCCAGTAGATATCTTTTGGGAATACGGCTTTATAAGTGTCATTTACATGTACAGCAAGATTCGACCACCACATAAAACTCTGAGGATATGCTGTCCTGTTAAAAAGCCTGATTTTAGCTTCAATATAGGACTTACCAGGAAATACGGTAATACCCACCATACCCTTTGTCCTGTTTAAAGGCTCTACTTCACCCATCCAAACTGTTTTGCTTCCATCTTCGTTCTCTTCTATGAAGTAATCCACGGGTAAAAAGGTCGTTGGCCTGTGGTGCTGCGGCCAGTTGAATTCAATCCCGCCCATAAGCCAGGGACCGCACAATCCTATTAACGCCGGTTTAATAACGTTGTTCTTATACACAAAGTTATAATTATTAGTTTTATCCAGGGCGGAATAAATTCTCCCGCCTATTTCGGGAAGCAAACCTACCTTGATATATTGATTCTCAAGACTTATGTGATTGTAAGCAACTTCTTCAAATCCAGCTTCCAACCTGTCATTAAAAGCCATAGGGAATATATCCCCGCTTGCGCCCTGAACATTTCTGTTTTCAAAGAACATGGGATTCTTCTCATATTTATGAATCTTATAAGTTGGTATTTTTAATTTTTCCACTTTAACATTTACTTTGTTCTCCATGTTTACCTCCTGATAGATTGACGTGATAGGAAATTATAAAATCGTAATTCTTATCTGAAAAATTCTTCAACTGCCTTTTTAAATGAATAGTATGC
>LFRV01000015.1 GCA_001512485.1 Clostridiales bacterium DTU069
ACGGTAAGAGAAGACGGACCCAAAACACATTTGGCAAAGCAGGGTACTCCTACAATGGGCGGTTTTATATTTTTGATTCCGCTGTTAATTATCGGCGGCTATTACGCCCTGGAAGATACGAATATGGCTGCTTTGGTATTAACGACGGCAGGATTTGGCCTTGTTGGTTTTGTTGATGATTTTTTGAAGATAAAAAGGAGAAACAATGAAGGCTTGAAACCAAAACAGAAAATGCTCGGCCTTCTGATTGTATCCGCGTGTTTCACGGCATATATCGTTTTAATGACAAATGCCGGCGAGAAAACCGTTATACCTTTTATCGGCATTGATAACCCGGTTAATGTTCCAATTGCCCTGTTTGTACCGTTCTGCTTTTTTGTGCTTGTAAGTTATACGAATGCGGTCAATCTCACCGACGGCCTTGACGGCCTCGCAGGGAGCATTACGATGATAGTACTGGTTTTTTTCACTGTTGTCGCGATGATGAACAGCGAATGGAATTCGATAAAGCTGTTTTGCGCGATTCTTGCCGGGGCATGCCTCGGATTTCTGGCATATAACCTGTATCCTGCAAAAGTGATAATGGGAGACGTGGGTTCCCTCGCGCTCGGCGGCGCCGTGGCTTCAGTGTCGTTACTGCTGCAGATGCCGTTTATTCTGTTTATCGCCGGCTTTGTATATTTTCTTGAAAACCTGTCGGTTATCCTGCAGGTTGCTTAC
>LFRV01000121.1 GCA_001512485.1 Clostridiales bacterium DTU069
GCAAGACATATAATAATATGGTTGGGTGAAAACATGATTGAGGTTAAAGGAAAATATAATACAGCGAAGGTATTCACCGACAATGTCGAAAGTGAAGCGATAGCCCAAATCATGGAATTGTGTGACCAGGAATTTGTGAAGGACAGCGTTATAAGGATTATGCCCGATGCGCATGCCGGAGCGGGGTGCACGATTGGCACAACGATGACTATATCCGATAAGATTGTTCCGAACCTGGTCGGTGTGGATATAGGCTGCGGCATGGAAACAATTAAACTGAAGCAGAAAGAGATTGATTTTCAGAAACTCGACAGGGTTATTTATGATCATATTCCATCAGGATTCAATATCAGGAAAAAACAGCATAAATATACCGAAAACGTAGACATAGACAGTTTAGTGTGCAAATATCATGTCGACCTTGAAAGGGCAAGATTGAGCATTGGTACTTTGGGAGGCGGAAACCACTTTATAGAGGTCAACAAAGACAGCAGCGGGGAATTATATCTCGTTGTCCATTCCGGCAGCAGGCATCTGGGGAAGCAGGTCGCGGAATACTATCAGAAGCTGGCATATAAGGAACTTACGGCAAAAAGCGGCGGCGCCGTTAAAATCAGCAAGCAACTGGCGTATGTGCACGGAAAAAGTTATAACGACTACCTGCATGATATGAAAATAGTCCAGCAGTATGCCGTATATAACCGCAAAGCGATGGTCGACGAGATTATAAACAGGATGGGGTTTGACATAGAAGACCGATTTACAACGATACACAACTATATCGATTTGGACAGCATGATTTTAAGAAAAGGCGCGATTTCCGCGCGCAAAGGAGAAAGGGTACTAATCCCGATAAACATGAGAGACGGAAGCCTTATCTGCATCGGAAAGGGCAATAAAGACTGGAATTATTCGGCGCCTCACGGGGCAGGAAGGATAATGAGCAGGAGGCAGGCTAAAAAGATCATCAGTCTTGAAGAATTTAAAAAAACGATGGAAGGGATATATACCACGACTGTCAACAGGGATACGCTCGATGAATGCGCGCTGGCCTACAAGCCGATGGATGAAATTATTGATAACATCCGGGATACGGTTGAAATAGTTGATATAATAAAACCGGTTTATAACTTTAAAGCGAGCGAATAGAAGTTCAGGCTGTCGCTTTTGACGGCGAAGCATTGATTTCCGCGGGCTAAAGAAAAAAGTATAATTGGAGTGAATTAAATATGAAAAAACAAGTATCCATAATCATTACCACGTTAACTGTTATATGTGCTTTAGCAGCTCTTGTCAGTGCGTTTTCCGGCCCATTATTGTCATTATACTTATCCTATAAATTCAATGTAAACACAAAGGACGCAAGTTCGATTGGAATTATAGGCGGCGCGGACGGACCGACAGCGGTATTTGTATCGGGACATGTCAATTCGCACTGGTTTACTGTCGTATTTGCAATGCTAACAATACTGGGGATTGTATATTTACTCAAAACAAAACATAGCAAAGACCGCAATTGAATCAGATTATTTGTGAAGAGTGGGGCTTGCCCCGGCTGTCTGAATGACCATAACAATTAATTTAGAACAGATTAAAAGGGTGATAAATATATGAAAGTGGAAGTTGTGGAATATAGCAATAAATGGCCTATCCTGTTCCAGGAGGAAGCCCGGAAAATAAAAAATATTCTTCGTGATGAATTAATTGATATTTATCATATTGGAAGTACTGCCGTTGAAAACCTGAAGGCTAAACCAATCATAGACATTATGCCGGTTGTAAGGGATATTACGAAAGTTGACAAATACAATAAAGAATTTGAAACTTTGGGTTATGAGCCGAAAGGCGAATACGGAATAGCCGGAAGAAGATATTTCAGAAAAGGATTAACGATAAGAACTCATCATATTCATATATTCGAGATAAGCAATTCCAGGGATATAGACAGGCATTTGGCGGTACGTGATTATCTAAGGGCACATCCGCAGGACGCATTTGAGTACGGACAATTGAAAAGCAAATTAGCAGCTTTATATCCTTTTGATAATAAAGCATATTGCGATGGCAAAGATGCCTTTGTTAAAGAATTGGAAAGAAAAGCGCTAAAATGGTATTTTACTTACAAAAATTCATAACAGAGATAAAATGTCTTTCATCAAGCAGAATCCTTTGAATGAAAAAACAATAGCGTAGAATTTTAAGCAGGGGAAGATTTATGAATAAAAAGTATACCGATATTAATTCAAATGTTAT
>LFRV01000120.1 GCA_001512485.1 Clostridiales bacterium DTU069
CAATATTATATCATGAATTTAAGAAAATCATAAGATTTTCACTTAGTGAAGCCAGTAGGTATTTAAAATATTTACATTACTTGGAATTCATAGTATAATATAATATGTTTTAAAGATACCATACCGGGTTTTTACGGCAGTAAAAAACAGTAAGACCTGGAGTACCGGCAAGCCGTGATGACATCATTGTACTGTTTCGGATGGGCGTATTAATGGGACGAATAAAATCGGCATAAGCAAATCAAACCCCGGATAATACGGGAATGCCTTATAACGGCAGTTGTAAAACGGTGATAAATATGGGGAATGTGAGTAATGTAGAAGACAGGCAGAACGATATTATGAGGTCGTTTCAGTCACTCTTTGGAAAGGAAGAGTTGTTTGCCAGGGTCATTGAATGCTTTCCCTATCCGATCCAGATCTTTTCCATTGATGGAACGTCGAGAATGGTTAACAAAGCGGCGGTAGAAATAATAGGCATCAGAAGTGTTGAAGAGCATGTGGGAAAATACAATGTTTTTAAGGATCCCATCGTACGCAGCCTTGGCTTTACGGAGCAGGTGAAGCAGGTACTAACCGGTAAGACCGTATATCTGACCGATTTCAATGCGGATTACCAGCAAATGGTCCGGTATTTTTATGTAGTGGACAGGGATATTCAGACGATAAGCTGTGACATCACCTGTTTCCCCTTGATAAACGCTGACGGCGTGATGGAATACTTTGCCGCTGTCTTTATTGTTAAGAACATATACAGGGGGAAAGAAGAAATAGCACGGGGCAAGCAATACATAAAAACTCATTGGCGAGAACCCTTTAATCTGGAGGAAACAGCAAAGGCTGCGTGCCTCAGCAAAGCCCATTTCACAAAGCTGTTTAAAAAGCATACCGGTGTAACTGCCCACGAGTATTACATTAATTACAAAATCAACAAAGTTAAGGAAAAGCTGCTGGATACCAACCTTTCGATAGCCCAGGCCTTTGCGGATTGCAATATGGATTATAACGGCTATTACGCCAGATTATTCAAAGAGAAGACAGGCCTTTCTCCTTCCATTTTTCGAAAAAGAGCAAAGTAAATGTCCCGCTCATCCCTGTAGTTGGCGGGGCTTGCGCCAAAACGAGGCATGAGTTGAATCTCCTGCCTCGTTTTCTTTTAACACAAGATTTTTCGTACTAATTTTAATCATATTTCACCTTTTTTTACATTCAATGGCTTATTAAAATAATGATAGCAATCATTTAATAATACCGGCAGTTCGGCGTGAAAGGAGCGTCCGTATGGGTGTCATCAAAACGAAAGAACAACTGCTTGAGGAGCTGACAGAGGTACAAAAAATGCTGGTAAAAAGAACAGAAATTCAGGGTCATATGATCAGAAAACTTCAGTTGCTTATCGCTAACGAGGGGTTGTTTTCCCAGGTTATAGACCTCTTTCCTTATCCTCTTGTGATATTTACGCCGCAATATACATTAACCATGACGAACAAGGCTTTTGATGCAGAAATAAAAACACTGGGCATGTATCCGCCGGAAGGACCCGCGCGCATTCTTAAACGCAAGATCAATGATATACAACTGGCTGCCGCTCTCAAGGGGGTCTTTACCGGAAAAACCTACTTTATCAGTAACTTAAAAAACCCGTTTTCGATGTTTTCGGAAATTGCGGAGTATAGCACAGAGGTGTATGACCGTTTCAACAAAAGCGTAATTTTTCCTGTTCCGAATGACGATTCCAAAATCACGCACAGCGTAATTGCTTTTATGCCGTGACTAATAGCAATAAACCATGTAATGCAATTAGAATCTATATAAAATACCAGAACCAGAAAAAAACAATGTATCTTTCAGCGACGGTGTAATGGATAATATAGCCGCTTTTTTAAACAGTGGTTATAAAAACGCTGCCCCGGCAGATAATCCATCGTGATATGCACACAAGAAATCTTCTTTATGACAATGGCAGGTTTTGCTATGTCGATTTCGACATGTGCCAAAGAAATGTACGTATATTTGATATAGTTTACCTGGGCTGTTCGCAGCTTGTCGAAAACTATAAAGACGAAACTCGATTAAAACAGTGGCGAGAGGTATTTATGGGGGTTTTACAATAAACTGGCTGCATGAAAATATAGCGTCAATCATTTATTGAATTGTACTAAAACTGAAAGCCCTTGCAGTGCAAAGGCTTTCAGAATAACCGTGGCGGAGGAGGTGGGATTCGAACCCACGTGCCCCGCTAAGGACAACTCGATTTCGAGTCGAGCTCGTTATGACCACTTCGATACTCCTCCAGGTATTATTAAAACATAACTGCCGGGCTTCCGCTCCGCCTCTTATAGGCAACCTGTTTTGCCGCGTCAGCCCGCGGTCGCTTATTCATTTTAACCCACGAATTGTTCAAAGTCAATAATGTATACAATCCATATATTTCTTTGCTGAGCGCATCATTTGCCCGTTCTTTTTAACCGGAAAAAATCCTTCAAAAGCCCTGCGCATTCATCCTCCATAATGCCGCCGTAAACGTCAACCCTATGATTTAATTCGTTTAAAACAAAAACATCGGTTACCGATCCGCAGGCGCCGGCCTTCGGGTCGAAAGCGCCGAAGTACAGGCTTCGTATTCTCGCGTTTATGATCGCGCCCGCGCACATTATGCATGGTTCAAGAGTAACGTATATATCACAGCCATCCAGGTGCCAGGATTGTAAAAATTTGCAGGCAGCTTCAATCGCAACGATTTCAGCGTGAGCTGTTGCTGATTTCATTGTCTCTCTCAGATTGAATGCGGCTGAAATCACTTTATTGTTTTTAATAATTACTGCTCCTACCGGAACTTCATCCTTTTCAAAGGCTTTTCGGGCTTCTTCGATTGCAAGACGCATATAGGGATTCACTGATATATACTTCCTCCTGCTTCCAAACAGTAAATAATCCGCGCCATATATGCTCTTATATATGAAACTAATTATATCATTGGTATGTTAATCGTGCTATAATTTTCTTAACCTGGATAATACGACATAAAGACTAGCGCCCAAGTTATTTCTTCCGCTGTTTTCAAAACATTTATTGAGATAGGGTTTAAAAATGAAAAAACCGGGTGATATAAACCAAAACAGTCCGGATATATTTCAGATGTCACTTGAGGCTTCCCTTGATCAAGGGGAGTTGTTCCATAACATTATTGACTTTTTACCGTACCCGATCGAGGTGTATGCGCGGGACGGAACGATGGTGATGGTCAACCGTGAAATGCTCCTGGAGTTTGATGTTCCGGACAAAGACATTTTAATTGGAAAATACAATATATTCAATGATACGGAAACCGAAAAATCGGGCCTGAGCACTTTGGTCAGGGACATATTTGACGGAAAGACCCGTGCGGTGACTGATATAAAGGTGCCTGTCAAATCCGTACGCAAATCCTATAAAACAGGAAAATCTGATATCTACGCCATGTACCAGGACGCGGTGGCTTTCCCGATTTTCGATAGGGCGGGTAATGTGCTGTATGTGGGAGTTCTTTTTATTACAAGAAGAATATATAAAGGAAACCCCGGTATCGCAAGAGCTGTGGAATATCTTGAAGATAACTGGAACAAGCTGTATAGCCTGGAAGAGACGGCGAAAGCCGCGAATTTAAGCCCTTACCATTTCTCGCGTGTTTTTAAAAACAATACCGGGTTAACTCCATATGATTATTACATGAAAATAAAGATAAAGCGGCTTACGGAAATGCTCCGTGACGGCAACAATACGATCAGGGAAGTGTTCCATGCTTGCGGTATGCCTTATTCCGGCCATTCTTTCAGCGTTTTTAAAAAGTATGTCGGCGTCACTCCGAAACAATACCGTAAACAGAAGTTGAAATAAAAAAGATAGCAATATTCCGATATTTTTTCAAGTGATATGGTATATATGATCTTAATTCTTTTCTATATTATATAATTATTAACTCGCCGTTCAATCTAATTGGCACCTGTATTTTTATTCCACCGGGATAACGATGGAAATTAGCAATATACTGATACATTGTTTTATTTCAAGGAGGGTTTTATATGGTAAAAAAAATATTCGCTGTTTTATTAGTTATAGCAATTATTATTTCTTCTGCAGCCTGCGGCAAGAAAAAGAAAAGCGATGATAAAACAGAGCAGTCAAGCGGTGGTAAGCAGGCTGTCGAGCAGGTTGATAAAGAAACAGGGGAGACCGACGGATCTACTCAGGCTACCGAATCGAACGAAGCCGACGCCGGTGAAAATAACACGCAGAAGGATAATGCTTCACCGGGCGGGGTTAATTATCAACCCGGGGAGGAACTGTTTTCATTCTACACAGCGTTAGATGATGCTATGAGTAAGTTTGAAGGGCCTATAAACAGTTTCGAAACCGAAGATTTTTCATTGATTGATGTTGGTATGGATTACCTCGCTATGTTCACTCCCTTACTATACATGGGTACCTATGACAACCTTGAAATATTCGGTACTGATGAAGGGGAATACAGGGAGGCAAGCGGAAGCGTTATTAAGTTCGGTAAGGAATTTACGCGCAAGGAAGACGGGTTCGACCCACAAAATAAAAAAGGTGATGATGTAAAAGAGGAAGGGATACTTGATACCTCAACAAATACATTAACATATGAGTATACCGTAAAACGGTCCGGTGAATTAATAGAAAGGTTAATTGAAGAGGTGGTTATACTGCCCGACGGTACCATTATCGCGCAGGTTTTTTCAAAGAAACTTCCCCGGGACGAAAGATTTGAAGATAAGGGTAATGCTTATTTTATACGCTGCGAAAAGGATGAACTTGTAATTATCAAAGCTGATTTTGAGCCTGATGTTAATTACACTTACAGTTCGATTGTGGGAAAAGGAGATGTCTCACCTGACGATATGTCACAGGGATATAAAAAAGTCAGGAAAACAACGGTACGGGACGATAAAGCAAACGTTGAAAAATATTAATTTAGCGTCCGCCTGCTTATTCAGTTTAGCGTATTGAAATTGCCAAACAATTAATTTAAGCGGGGTCTGAATATCAAGAATAAAAAGCCCATAGTTTTTCCGCTCCGGAAAAGCTTTGGGCTTTTTTGTTTTTTTGTGAAACGGCCGCGGCGAATCAAAACCGGAATTTAGCATAGAGCATGCGCATATATTTTCATAGAAGGGAGGCATGCCTTTTGAACAAAGTAAAACCTAAGATAATTTTACTTATTGTGTGCCTGCTGGTCTTTGTTGTTCTGTCGAAAACATTACAAAATAAAAATGAAGAACCTGAAGAGTTCGTACGTCCTTATTCCGATCTTGAAGTAATTGTTTATAATACGAGAGAGCAAGTAATAAGGTATATAAATTTGGAAGAATACATTGTAGGAGTTGTCGCTGCCGAGATGCAGGCGAGCTTTTCAATTGAAGCGCTGAAAGCGCAGGCGGTAGCTGCGCGGACTTATGCGCTGGGAAGAGCAATCGGGAAATACGGGACCGCCTGGGAAAACCATTTCGGCGCCCACGTCTGTACAAATCCGGCTCATTGCCAGGCCTGGATACCAAAAGAGCTGTACAGTACCTGGTATCCTAAAGCCGATCCGGAGAAAAGCTGGCAAAAAATAGAACAGGCCGTATACGAAACAGCAGGCCTAATACTGACCTATGAAGGTGAAATAATAAACCCGCTTTACCATGCTAACAGCGGCGGCATAACCGAGGATGTACAGGAAGTATGGAGTTCGGTCAGCAAAATACCGTATCTGAGCAGGGTTTACAGTGAAGGTGAAGACAGTTATTCAAGCTATGAAAGAAAGGTTGTTTTTAATGGAGACGAATTTAGAAGAATATTGTCGGAAACATACCCGGACATCATATTTTCAGGAACCCTTGCCGGCGATATTGAAGTAATCCGGTATACCAGTAGCAACAGGGCTAAAGAAATAGTAATTGGAAATACCGTGGTACCGGGAACGGAATTCCGTGAAATATTCTCTCTTGCGTCAACACAGATAGAGATTTATTTTCCCGATGATGACACAATTGAAATTAAAACATACGGTTTCGGGCACGGTGTGGGGATGAGTCAATGCGGAGCGAATGAACTGGCTGAAAAAGGGAAAGATTATGAGTATATCCTTCAGTATTATTATACGGGAGTTGAAGTAGAACCGATTCCTGACGAAATTGTCGTTGATTTGAAAGGGCAATAAAACAAACTCGGCCTTTTACACGCGCTTTCTATTTAATGATATTCGTTATTTCATTTCTATCATATTACCAAAAAAATTCTTAAATGTATAATTCCACTTCCGGTGGAAATAATATTTTTTGGAGGTGGACATTGTGAATAACAAGGGTTTTTATAATAACAATAAAGAGTGGGCCGAGAAAGTAAAAAGCTTTTTCAGGGAAAGCGGCTTTTATATCATGATTGTCCTCGGATTATGCATTCTTGCGGTGGGAGCGGTATATTTCACAACGAACCATTTAATCTCTTCGCCGGAAAGATATGAGGATGATTTGGTACCCGACGGAATTCAGACCGAGATTGAGGACGATAAGGAATACGTAATTTTAGATGACGGTATAAGACAGTACGACAGAATATCGGTTGGAGAACCGGAAGATTCTGAAGCACAGGAGGACGATCTGTTCGATTTTGGTTTAGAGGATGACAGCGATGATAATTATTTGATTGCCGAAGATACGGATGATTTGGATAAAGAGGATGAATCCGATGTTGAAACAACGGCAAAACCGACTCCAATGCCGACTGTAGAGCCGAAACCGACGGAGGCGCCCGATAAGCCTGCTGAAAATGCCCAAAATGACGATTCTGAGGAAGTAATTAAACTGTTTGGTTCAAAACCGGTTTTTGTTATGCCGGTTAAAGGAAAAATTCAGATGGACTATGCAATGGACAGGTTGCTCTATTCAAAAACTCTTGATGAATGGAGGACACACAGCGGGGTTGATATAGCGGCTCCGAGAGGAGACGTTGTAAAAGCCGCGGCGGATGGTTATATAAAAGAGATTAAAAAAGATCCCTGCTACGGGATAACCATTACAATTGATCACGAAAACGGTTATAAAACTATATATTCAAACCTTGCCAGCGACAGCATGGTCAGTGTAAACCAGAAAGTCAAGGCGGGAGACGCGATAAGCAGCGTCGGCAACACGGCCATATTTGAATGCATGGATCCTCCGCACCTTCATTTTGAAGTATACAGGAACGATAAGCTTATTGATCCGAAAACAGTGCTGCCCGAACTGGGCGACCAGCAGTAAATGAAGAATAATGCCTTATTTACTTCTAAAACATAACCGGATGATTACGCGCATATAAATATTAACAGAAACACCCCAAGCCAGGCAGGTTCTGATGCTGTAGGAGGGAATAGGTTTTGAAACAATATATTGAAGAAAGGGCGCTGGAACTTGGAGCATTCATTATTGAAAACAGAACTACCGTAAGAGCGGCCGCCCAGATGTTTGGGATTAGTAAGAGTACCGTTCACAAGGATGTTACCGAAAGGCTTAAGAAGCTAAATCCATCGATGGCAAAACAGGTCAGAAGAATTCTGGAAGAGAATAAAGCCGAAAGACACATACGAGGCGGAGAAGCCACACGGATAAAATACAAAAAGGATGAGAGAAGGGCCGGATAAAATCCGGTCTTTTTTTAACCCCACGTTACAATTCAAAACGCTCTAACATTTTTCTTGCATTTAGTTTAGAATATGTTAATATAAAAATAGACAAAAAACGGCATGGAATGGAACATCCATGTTCCTTTCCAAATCTTTTTATATGGGGAATAATGTCTGTAATCGAATTTTGAGGGACATAATATAAACATTCCTCATTTTTTCAAATAAAATGGGTTTTATACGGAAAAGGGGATGTCACGATTGGGTCTTGGTCTGGATATAGGAATTGATTTGGGAACTGCGACTATATTGGTATATATAAAAGGTAAAGGGATTATTTTAAGAGAGCCTTCGGTGGTCGCACTTGACAAGAACACGAACAAAATGCTGGCTGTAGGAGAAGAAGCCAGGAAAATGCTGGGGAGGACACCCGGGAATATAGTCGCCATCAGGCCGCTGCGTGAGGGTGTTATTTCTGATTACCAGGTAACGGAAAGGATGCTGAAATATTTTATCAATAAGGTATGCAGCAAAAGCCTGTTTAAGCTGTTTAAGCCGAGGGTGATGATTTGTGTTCCAAGCGGTGTAACCGAGGTGGAAAAACGCGCCGTTGAAGATGCCGCTATCCAGGCTGGAGCTAGGAGGACATACCTTATAGAAGAACCAATAGCGGCCGCGATAGGTGCGGGAATCGACATAACAAAAGCATGCGGAAGCATGGTCATTGATATTGGAGGGGGAACAACCGATATAGCGGTTATTTCTCTTGGCGGAACAGTAGTGAGCAATTCAATAAAAATCGCCGGGGATAAGTTTGACGAAGCAATCGTGCGTTATATGCGTAAAAAACACAATATTATGATTGGCGAGCGCACTGCAGAGGAAATGAAAATACAAATCGGAACGGTTTTCCCAAGGACACAGGAGGTTTCAATGGATGTAAGGGGCAGAAACCTCGTTTCCGGCCTTCCGAAAACAATACGCATAACATCGACGGAAATCATGGAGGCATTGGAAGAACCCGTATCGAGTATAATTGAGGCGGTTCATTCCGTACTTGAAAGGACGCCGCCGGAACTTGCCGCGGATATCAGCGACAGGGGAATTGTAATGACCGGGGGCGGAAGTCTTGTATATGGTCTTGATAAGCTTCTGCAACACAGGACGGGAATCAATGTTGTTATTGCCGAGGACGCCGTATCGTGCGTAGCGCTTGGAACGGGAAAAGTTCTTGATAATATTGAAATTTTGCATAATGCCAGCATGGAGAGATCAGATTACCGCAGGTGAAAACTATAGAGCGACAAATAAAACCGCAGCCGGATTGCTGCGGTTTTATTAATTCATTTTTTCAATGTAAATTTTGTTATGTTATCTCCTTTTGTTTCCGATAAAACATATGAATGAAAAATTTTGTTCGACTGTCCGGTTATTTATTAAAACCGGCTGCCGGACAAATATCAGTAATATTCGGTAAGGAAGGGTAATATGATACGCGGGCTGTACACTTCAGGCTGGAGCATGCTGGTTCTCAACAAAAAGATGGATGTACTGTCAAATAACCTCGCAAATGTATCGACAAACGGGTACAAAAGGGATGTTGTCGTTCTGGAGGGGTTTCCGGAGCTTCTCGCTTCAAGGCTTTATGACAATAAATTCGGGATTGCGGCCGGCGTACCCGTCGGAGATCTTTCGTTCAGCAACGATATCGGTGAAATACATACCGATTTCCGCCAGGGGAATCTTATGCATACCGAAAGCCTCCTTGACATGAGCATAAAGGACGACGGCAGGGCCTTTTTCTCCGTCGCCGTGCCGACTGACGAAGGGTATATGGAATTCTACACGCGTGACGGCGGCTTTGCGCTGAATGCGAACGGCCAGCTTGTGACAAAACAGGGCTATTATGTCCTGGGACAGAACGGTGTTATCCAATTAAACGGAGATCAATTCATAGTTGAAAGCGACGGTACGATTATTCAAAACAGCCAGGTTATTGACAGGCTTCAAATAAGGCAGTTTTCAAACCCGGACACTCTCCGGAAAAACGGGGAAAACCTGCTGAGCCCGACGGAGGAAACGGCCGAAGAAGATTTTACAGGTCAGGTTTTGCAGTGTTACATTGAACAGTCAAATGTTGATTCTATCCGTGAAATGGTTGATATGATTTCGCTTCTGCGCAGCTATGAAGCTAACCAGCGCATAATAGCCGCAATGGACAGCACTCTTGAAAAAGCAGTCAATGAAGTTGGAAGAGTATAAAAAGCTGTATGATATTAAATGAAGTTTACGGCAATATATGACAGGACAAAGGTTGAAAGGATGAGAAAAATATGATGAGAGCGCTTTGGACAGCCGGTTCCGGAATGAAGGCAATGCAGTTCAATGTCGATACTATTTCAAATAACCTTGCGAATGTAAATACAACCGCATTTAAAAAGGAAAGAGCTGAATTTGAAGATCTGCTGTATGTCACGATTGAGCGCGCATATATGATGGAAGCGCAGGGACGGCCGGTTAACCTTCAGGTAGGGCACGGAGCGGTTGCGCGTTCGGTTTCAAAGGACTTTACATGGGGCAGTCTGCAGCAGACAGAAAACCAGCTTGACTTTGCGATTGTCGGCGATGGGTTTTTCAGTATCAGGTATGCCGACGGCAATATCTATTATACCCGGGACGGAAGTTTTAAACTGTCTGTTACCGAAGAAGGAAATATGCTGACCACGGCAAGGGGTTATCCTGTCCTTGATGAAAACGGTGAACCTGTGTATTTTGATTTTCCGCTTGAACAGATGGTGGTTTCGGAGCGCGGAGAAGTATCGTACAGGGATGAGGAAGGCTTTATTATTCCTACCGGGCAAAGGATCGGCGTGTTTAAGTTTAATAATCCGCAGGGCCTTGAATCTATCGGCGGAAATATGTATTCTGAAAACAGCGCGTCGGGATTTGCCGTGTTTGACGAGGAACTTGGGGAGCCGAGCATAATCCGCCAGGGATACCTGGAAGCTTCTAATGTCCAGGTTATCGAAGAAATGGTTAAGCTCATAATTTCCCAGAGGGCATATGAATTGAATTCAAAAGCCATAACAACGGCCGATGAAATGATGGGAATAGCAAACAATCTAAAGAGATAAACCGGCGTAAAAGGAGTAATATTTCGCAATGAAAATTGACGGAATCGGTTCCGTTGACATAACAGCCGGAATCGAAAGAAAACAGGCAACAGAAGAACAGAAATTTGAAGAATATTTAAGAAAAGCATACTCCGATGGTGATAAACAGAAGCTTAAAGATGCGTGCAGGGAGTTTGAGGCGCTTTTTATGCAGTTGATGTACAGACAGATGAAAAGGACTGTGCCCAAAAGCGACTTTCTTCCTGAAAGCACTGCAAGGAAGATATTCGAAGAAATGCTCGATGAAGAGCTTATAGATAATGCAAAGGAAAGAGGAGTGGGGATAGCGGACGTCCTATACCGGCAGTTAAGCCTGAATATGGATAAAATGTTTACCGTTAACCATGAAGAAAACAATAAATAACAGTGTGCGTACGGCTGTTTTCATAATAATTCTGTTTGTTTTTGTTGGCATAGGCCCATCGATAAAACATTTTGATGGGTCTTATTCATATGATAATGAACCTTTTGAAATATCACCGGCGATAACGGATGAAGCCGGTAAAAACGAGCCTGTCGTTTATAAAAAAGAAGAAATCGAAATAGACGGAAAGCCGCAAGTCGTCCATTTCCTAGAGCTCGACTTGTCCAATTCTGAAGTTTCGGTTTTTCCTGTCCTCGCGAAGGACAAGATATTCGGATTTGAACTGTTGAGCGGAGTGGATAAAAGATATAATGCCCTGGCGACGGTAAACGCCGGCTTTAATTATTCATACGGGCAGCCTTCCGGGTTTGTTGTGAGCAATGGAAGGATATTGACAGGAAGCCTTGGATACGGCAGGATATTATTAATAACGAATAATAAAGCACGGTTCGTTGACGCTCCGGCGGAAGTCCGGATAGAATGCGGCGGTGAACAAATTTTCATCGACAGGGTAAACCCGTATCCCGCGGAGCAGGGGGTATCGATATATACATCCGAATACGGTCCGACCGACCGGTTTGATAAAAGACATACGGTATGCGTTGTAAGAAACGGCAAAGTGGTATCGTCTGGCATTGCCGATGCCGAAGCGGAAATTCCGGATGACGGTTATCTGATTGTGGACTCGAAAACGGAAAACTCTGTTCTTTCCGGGTTTAATACCGGGCACGAGGTAAAAATCCGGTGGATTGATCAAGCGGAGCAAGGATACCAGTGTTCCGGCTCTCTTGTCGAAAATGGCGTTAATGTCGCAAAAGACACCGACCCATGGGCAGGCAGTATGGAAATACCGACACCACGCACAGCGGTCGGGATTAAAGATGAGTCGACACTTGTGTTTATAGTTGTGGACGGCAGGCAGCCGGGCTACAGCACGGGAGTTACCGGAAAACAGCTTGCGGACATTCTTATTTCTGCGGGAGTAACGGAAGCCGCGTTGCTTGACGGGGGAGCCTCAAGCGAGATGATAGTAAACGGCGAGATAGTAAATAAACCGTCCGCCGGAAAAGAACGCCTGATAGCCTCGGCCTTTGTAATAACGCGGAACTAGGATGTGTCCTGGAGACTGTCCTTTGCCTTGTTAAAAGAAAGGAAGTGTTTACATTTGAAAAAGTTTAAAGCCCTGGTTACTGTTCTGTTATCCGTTATTTTGCTTTCGCAAAGCGTTTTGGCTTACGGGTTTTCAGAGCATGAACGGTACGACCTTCTTTTCCCCGAGCAATTTAGGACGGTTAAATATTTTCAAGGTGTAATCACATCCGATATATTGTCAAGGCTGAGAATGCTTTCTCCGGCCGGCGCTCTTAACGCACTTAATGTGCTGAGAGGTGACGGCACCGGAAACCTGATGCTCGATGAAACGGCTGCACGCGCGGAAGGCGCTGTTATGCTTGTAAGGCTTTTGGGAGCCGAAGATAAGGCCCTTGAGCAGAGCCCGCTTCATCCGTTTACCGATGTACCGGACTGGGCCGGACCATATGTCGGTTATTTGTATCAAAACGGCCTGACGATAGGCATAGGCAATAACTTATACGGCTCAAGCGCTCCTATTGATGAAAAATCATACCTGGTATTTCTCTTAAGAGCCCTTGGATACAGGGACGGAAACGGGGAGGATTTCACATGGAATACCGTTGAGCAGGCGGCGGTTGACGCAGGACTGTTAATGCTCGGAGAGGTTTTGGCCGACGGTTATGATTTTAAACGCAGCCGTCTTGCGGAATTGTCATGGAGAGCAATGTTCTTAAATCATAAAAAAGAAAATAAAAGTTTAATATCACTGCTTTACGACAGAGGAATGATTTCGTATTCAAGTTTGGAAGAACTGCTGACGCCGGTATATATACCGGTTATAAACAAGTGGCTGGAATGTTTGCCGGAGTTGGAAAAAGCGTTTATTAACCATAGCGAAAAAATAGAATTGTCTATTGATGAAGCAATGGCTAAAACAAATTGGCAAAAATACCTTTCTCATATAATTGAACGCGCAGAGATCTCAACAGGTGTTTTTCAAAGAGGCTATTCGTCGGAATTATGGCAGGAGGATAAAGGTTATAAACTGTATGTCATGCCGCGGTATATAAATACGTTCGAGCAGGATCGGAAACTGTTTTCGAAGCTCGATGAAATAACGAGGATCGTAATTAAACCGGGAATGACCGACTATGAAAAGGAATTGGCGTTTCATGACTTTATAGTTGAAAATATAGAGTACGATACAAGTTTTGATATGGATAATGGCGTACCCCGGTCGTCATCGCACGCGCTCGGCGCTCTCGAAACAGGATTTGCGGTTTGTGAGGGATATGCGCAGTTAATGATGCTGCTTTTAAACCGTGCCGGCATACCTTGCCGTATGGTAACGGGAGTTGCCGACGGGGAACTGCATGCGTGGAACATGGTTTTATTAAACGGCGATACTTACCATGTGGATGTAACATGGGATGATCCCGTGCCGGTTGAAGAAAACGCTAAAAAAGAATCAATCCGTTATGATTATTTTAATGTCAACGACAAGGAGCTTGGAAAAAGCCATACCTGGATAACGGCGGATTATCCTGCCTGCGTTGAAACTGCGGAAAATTACTTTGTTAAAAACAAGCTGATTGTAAATGGTATCGATAATTTAAAAATCGCCTTGGAGAACGCTGTTAAAGACGGCAAAACCGAGAGCATGTTCAAGCTTCAGAACATGGATCCGGAAAGCCTTGACATTGGCAAGATCATGATTGAAATTACCGGTGAATCCGATTATAACCTTGAATTTATCTCATGCTCCTTTGACCCGGTTACACTGGTAATACGGTTTGAGATGAAATACAGAAAGCCGGATTAGGATTTTTCCCGAATCCGGCTTTTTATAATAAGAATTATTCGCTTACGTTTTCCAAAAGAATTTGGGCTATTTCGGGGCATATCAAATGCAGGGTTTTAACTTCGCCGTCCGCTTCCTGGCTGTTTATTGTTGCTACAACGTTTGTTTCGGAACCATAACTGGTTATTTCAATGGCTGCGCCGCCTATAAGGCTTATCGTAAGCCTGTTGCCTGTTATCATCATTATATAGAATGAATCGTCAACAGTCGCGTTGTTAAAGGCTTCGACAATCAACGGGTACTCTTCCGGATCATATGTTTTAACCTCTTCTCCCATCAGGTTGTATAACGTTATATCGGTGATATCGTCGGGAAAAATTGCTGCGCCGACAGATGGTATTGTCTTCTCTTTGGGCGCATTCTGCAAACCATCACTGATAGTACCGTCAACGACCCAAACCTCTTCGTCCTCAATTTCTAAAAGAATGCAGGGATATGTCAGCACCTGTGTGACCATCATATCGGGCGCGGGGCTTATAACCTGTGCAGTAACGTATATGCTTCCGGGAGCAACCATCGTTGCGCTTTCAAGCTGTATCGAGTATCCGCCGGTAGGCTTTTCACCCGCGCTGATTAGTATATAGGTTTTATTTCCGACAACCTTAAACCGGATGCCCTGTGTCTTCCTGTTTGTTTCAACCCAATCAGCCAAATCATCGGGAATATCCATAAGATTTACTTCTTTATATTCCACGGGATATTCAACGGGTATAATATCCTGTCCCGTATTTGTTGTAATAAGAACCGATCTGTTAAGTCCGTCCCAATCAACCAGCGCGCCCAGTCCTTCGACTGCGAACCGGAGCGGGATGTAAACGCTGCCGTTGTCAATAAACGGCGCGACGTCCATTTCCATTGTTTCAGGCATTCCGGAAAAATCAAATTTCCTGTATATGTATGCAATCGGTTCGTTAATGGTCAGCTCTACCGTTGAATATTCACTGTCTATCCGGATTTTTTCGTCATCTTCGTCATAGCCTGCCGTAGCGCCGAGTTTTTCAAATAATCCGGAATCAATCGTGATCATTGTTCTCCAGTTTATGAATGTATATGGTGCGGCCGGTTCAAACTTTTCCTCGTCAATAAATACATTGAATTCATTTTCAGCTGATGCCGTCTGGTAGAAAAAAGATGAAAACAATAATGTGACAACTAAAAATAATATTGTTTTTCTCATAATATCAACTCCTCCTGTAATAATTATTTGCTTTAGCTTTCTGTTTAATTTCTTAACATAAGTTTAACGGCTTTATATTTCTTCATTGCTCATATTTATACGTCCCCTCCGCGTTAAGTATGTAAACTGCAATTATCAGCGGTTATGCAAAATTTTTATAAATCAGCAGCGCTGCCATTTACCGCTTTTTATGCTTTCACTAATATAGACTGAATTACATAAATTTAGTTCGCGTTCCTGCATAAATGTAATACTTTTGTAATTTAATAAAAGCGGTTTATTAAAAAATTATTACCATTGCAAAACTCGGAGATATGATGTAAAATAGTTAACGCAGTTTATTTCGGGGTGTAGCGCAGTTGGTAGCGCACGTGGTTTGGGACCATGGGGCCGGGGGTTCAAGTCCTCTCACCCCGACCAACGGGACAGGGGGACAGGTACACTGTCCCCCTCTTTCTTCCCGGGACAGGGGGACAGGTTCGTTGTCCCAGTTTGCCTCTTGTTTAATAAACTGTTAAACTTCTTTTAACTGT
>LFRV01000003.1 GCA_001512485.1 Clostridiales bacterium DTU069
TAAAAACAGGCGACGATTTATTCAGCGGGATGTTGGATAACGAATATGCGCCGACTGTGGTTTATATGCCTATCCGGACAGTTCAGTCTATAACAAATTATAAAAGGCTTGACACAATAATGTTTTCAATTTATCCCGATGCTGATGTAAGCATTGTGGGAAACAAGGTTTTAAAACTTTTGGAAAGAGCGCACAGGAAAGAAGATATATACATGCTCCAAACAATGGAAGATGTTCAGAAAATGTTCTCGAGCATAATTGGGGTAGTTACTTCCGCCTTGCTTGTAATAGCCATTATTACATTGATTGTTGGCGGAATAGGCATAATAAACATACTCCTTGTATCTGTCACCGAGAGAATAAGGGAGATTGGTATACGTAAAGCCCTTGGAGCAAAGAAGAGAGACATTGTTATACAGTTTTTAATGGAATCGGTTATAATGACAGGGTTCGCTGGAATAATCGGGATAATAATAGGGGTTATTGCCGGAAACGTTCTGTCGGGTTTAATAAAGATACCGCCTGCTGTGGACATACCTGCAATTATTATTTCATTTAAGATATCGGTAATCCTTGGTTTGATCTTTGGCGTGTATCCCGCTAAAAAGGCGGCCGATTTGGATCCGATAGAAGCTCTTCGTTACGAATAGAAAAATATAATACTTAAACTTACGAATAAGTTTTTGATACTTGCAGGTGCATTTATTAAGCAGCATACTGCAATTTTTGCATTCATTTTCATGCAAATTCCCCCTAATGACCGAAAAATGCGATTTATACTATAAAAATTTTTTAATTCTGTTATAATATTATCAGCCGG
>LFRV01000130.1 GCA_001512485.1 Clostridiales bacterium DTU069
TCCTGCATCTCAGCTTCAAGAATTTTTTCTAAAGCATCCTTAAGAATTCGTTTGATAAGGCCATTTTCACCCAATAAATCTTCCTGGGTCCTACATTTCTTTACTTCTTCTTCGTAATTAATAATATTTCCTGTACTTTTCCCGGTATTTGTGGCTCTCATATTTCCCATCCTCCCTAAAAAAAATTGTTATCTGGATTATGACCATTTCCCTAACAATTTTTTCAGGTAACAATGAAAAAACTGTCAGGTAGAGTTTTTATTTACACACTCTATCTGACAGTCTCTTGGTTTGTAGTTTTTTATTTATCATATCATAGTAAATATTTTAAGGTAATTCGCTGTATATATGGATCTTTTTGATTAGTCCACCCTTAACTTCAAATGAGATTGAGTCAAATTCTCCATTTGAATATTTATATGTATAATTGTTACTATCATTTATTATTTCGTTTTCTGCTTTCTTATAAGGGTATAGAGTCATAAGCTTTTTCAAATCATCTCCTACCTTGGCACCTCTAGCTGTAGTGTAGCTATTACTACATTTCATAGAGCCAAAATGTCTTTCCATTATCCTTGGGTGATAGGAATTCAAGTTCCAAACCACTGTACTTTTGTTCTTTAATGAAAGAACCGGTATATGTATCAGCACCGTCACCTAGTATTTGACAAGATAGATGCTAAATGTATGCCTGCAGATAATCGAATGTACCATTTTGGTTGGAAAAATCAACTAAATGTAATATAATTAGGAATATATGTAACAGGTGGTTGAATAAAGTACCGAAGGAAATTGTAGAGAAGCGGGAAGGCGATTTATATGTCATTATTCAGTATAACAGATCGTAAGAATGTTGTGGATTACATAATATCCTTTACCGAACATAACGAGCATATTGTAGCACTTGTCGCTGTTGGCTCTGGTTCATATGGTTTTTATGATGAGTTATCCGATTTAGATTTTGTGATAGCTATTGACAGTGATGAAAACATGGAAATGGTTATGGAATATGTCCGATCACAGCTTAATAAATGCCTGAACTTCATATACTTTAAGCAAGTTCCCCAAAAACGGTTCCAGGTATATTTGGTCGATAATTATCTTGAGATCGACATCGGTTATGGTGCCTATACCAGCGCGGCTGCCATACGGAAGTATTGGAAGGTGCTATTCGATAAATCAGGAACGGTGGATAAAGCCATGCGCGCCTCTTGGGAGAAAAAAGAAATAGTTTCCAAAACAAATGAATTTGATCTGAAGCTTACAGAGTGTTCGGATTCAGTCTGGCATAATCTAATGCTTGCTGCTGTTGCAATAAAACGCAGGCAGTATTGGCGGGCATATACAGAACTTGAGCTTGTGCGAAAGTGGCTTATTGAGCTGCTTTGCTGCCGGTACTCCCTTGATGCCGATCGGAACAGAGAAGTGGATAAACTACCTGAAGCTGAACTAGCTATCCTCGAAAAAGCACTTATTTCAAGTTTAACGCAAGAAGCACTATGGCGTAATCTTGATGTGCTTACAGATGCGGTTTATACAGAACTTGAACATTATGGTGAGCGGGCGTGTATTATAGTAAACCGCCAGCAGGTCAATGAGTACATAAATGCGTGCAGGGACATGGGGACAGGCAGGGACATGGGGACAGGTACATTGTCCCAACCAATTAACTAGTCGTATTTCTTCTATCAAACGCTTTTTGAAAAACAATTGGACAGTGAACAAAATAGAGTTCTAGTCATAGACGATAATACAGAACCTTGCGCGCTTATGAAAGAATCTGTCATTCAGGAGGGATTGGAATCCGATATTTTTTATATCGGAAGAGAGGGACTGGCCGGTATCAGAAGCGGCGTAAAAGGCAGAGGATGAGTATGAAAAACAAATGGATCAAGCATATAAAGGTTATTCTTTGCGTTTTTGTAATATGTTCTGTTGCATTATATGGAACATGGCGAATATGGCTTGATCCTTATCGGGGGACGGTAGGTGTTCTTGAGCAATCCGAAAAACTGGATACCGTTCTTACCGGGATGCAAGCTGCGGAGGATTTGGAATTTATCGTCAGTCACCTGCAGGAGCGTCACCCGGTTTGTATATCCGGTCTGCCTGCGGTGGTTCGGAAGGCATATGAGAAGGAACGTGCAGAGCTTTCCGAATCGACAGAGGTCACGGTACTGTCACTGTGGCAAAGCGCTTCCCGGGTTCTTGCATGCCTTGGCGATGCCCATACCACGGTAAGGGCGTACTATAACGATACAAAGTATCTGCCTTTATTATTTTCATGGAAAGGGCAGCGCTTGATTTGCTCAGGCGGCGAATATAACAATTATGTTGTTAATAAGATAGGCGGTGTTTCGGTTGCCGAGCTTTACGAACGCTTTCAGGAGCAATTTTCTTATGAACTTGATGCCTGGGCTCGTCATGCCTTTGCCTCACGCATCAATCGCAGTGATTATCTGGCTTTTGTAGGCATAAATGCAGAGCGTGAGGTCGAAATTTCTCTGAAGCGGCAAAATGATGAAAGCATCGTCAACAAAGCCTTCGCGCTGCAGGAAAATGTGATGGCTATATCATCAGAAACGGAACCCTTCTATGACTATTCGATAGATGGGGCATCCGGCATCGGTATTTTTACGCTTCGTGAATGCATCTATGATAAAACCTATAAGACTGCGTTAAAAGATTTCTTTATATCTGTACAAGATGAAGGAGTCCACAGTGTTATCGTGGACTTGCGGGGCAATCCCGGCGGGAATTCACTGGTTGCTGACGAGTTTCTCCGTTACCTTCCAGTGGAAGGCTATCAGGTTGGAAGTTCAAATGTGCGCTTTGGCCCGATTATATGGAAAAACAAGCCTGGGCAACAGAGAAATCAGCAAGCCGAGTATGTTTTTTCAGGAGATATATATGTGCTGACCGGCACGGACAGCTTTAGCGCTACTGTGGATTTTGCAACGCTGCTTTCGGATAATGGACTATGTACAGTAGTCGGAGAGATTCCTGGAAATATGCCTTCTTCCTACGGAGATATTCTGTATTTTCAGACGCCGAATGCACTACTTGTCTTCACCGTGTCCTATAAGTATTTTATTCGGCCTGACGCAACCAAGTCTAATTTTCCGCTGCTTCCGGATGTGCAAGTCCCCGCTTATGACGCTATGGAGGAAGCATTACGACTGATTCGCAAGAATTGAAATAAATACAGGCGGGTAACGCAAATGGCTCAAATATTTTGAGGCTAATAAAGATTGGTGCAGATAATCCCTGGATAATGATATAATCATATTGTAAATGAAAATTTCGATGGTATTCGCAGTTTTTCATGATTATATAAGTAAAATAGTCCGGGTGTTTTTAATAATGGCGCATAAGTTAATGAATAATGAAAAACAGCAATAGGTACCGCTTTACTAAACACTTGCCGATAAATTGCTTGTATACAGTGATAAGCTGGACGAAACACCGCAGTTGATTAGGAAAACGAGGTAGAGGTATGCAAATTGAAGAAATTTGGCCATTTTTGCTTCCGGGGGTAATGCTTCAGCTATTGATGCAGATCTTCTGTTGTTGAAGGCGTGAGGAAAGATAATCAAAAGCCGTTGCACCGCACTTTATATCTTTTATCTATTGCTGTTTTTGGATTGGCTACCATTGCCTTTCATCTGCTCCGTTCTGAAAAAACGCCGCCCAAGGATACTGATACCGCAGAAATTGAACGGTCTAACCACCTCACAAACAAGGGTATTTTTTTTTCTTCTTATTTCTTATCAAGTGATGGGACTGCATATGCTGGCGGAGAATGCTGGAACTGAAGCATATAAAACCTTGCTTTGGCTACTGACAATCTCTTTTCTCATAATGATCGTATATAATCTGCTTCCCGAAAAAAAGCGATTTATAACCGAACCCCTTTTACCGATGCTGCAGCTTATTTTATGCATTCCTATTCAATATCTTGATGTTTCGGGAGACAATTTATTTCTTTCCATTATTGCGGGCTTCAGCGTAATTAATCAAACACGGCTGTCCCAAGCGAAAGTGTATGGGAACGGCGCCCTGGGCACTTACCTTTTGGGCAGTACGGCAAGAACAATATTTTTATACCAAGATGCCGAAATGAGTGATCTTGTTCGGTATTTTTTCGTCAACACGATTGTCGTTCTTCTTGCTCTGCTCGCATTTTACACACTTAAAATGCAGATGATTACAAGCATCCATTCTGGGGGCTATATCCCATGGTGCTTCAGGGTACCTGCTAAAAGACATCAGCGGCGCGAAATTGTCCGAAGCCATTCGTGACGCTGTGGAGGGTAGTGTCATTTTACCGGGGAATATAGCCGCAAAGATCACAAAACATATTGCCAGGCAAAGACAGGCTGAAGCATCGCTTTCGGACTTTACGCAGCGAGAGCAGGATATCATTCGTCTGCTGATGCAGGGGAAAAACAATCAGGAAATTGCGCAGACACTTTTTCTATCCGTTGGTACGGTTAAAAATTATATAAGTCAAATATACAGCAAAGCGGGGATTTCGGACAGGGCAAACGCTGTCTTGTTTTTTAAGGAGTTAGGGTTTTAAGGTATAGATTTTTATCGGCGGGAGCTGCGGCTCCCATTTTTTTATTACCTTACATATGACTCCGGTAACTTATCATATGACCACTCATTCCTCTAAACTAAACATGGAAAAACCGGGAATCGTGTATAAAGGGATGTTTAAAAAGAACAAGTATGCTGTGAGATTAGAGAAATCATTGGAATGCATCAATTGTTTCAATATAAATCAATTGGTAGTGTCAAAAAAGTTATGAAAACAACGAGTTGATATTACAGAAATGTAAGTAAT
>LFRV01000063.1 GCA_001512485.1 Clostridiales bacterium DTU069
AGCGTGTTGCCGGTATGTGCTTTGTCGACCTAGGAAACGAAACACCCGAACCAGGACCCGCGGGAATAATTCCAAACATTCTACTTCCTGAACTATTGTAAAATAGTTCTTCAAATTGCGCGCTGAATAATAAGCTGACGTATTAATACCAAGTAAACAGCGGGTCTGAACTATTGTACAATAACGTCAACAAGGAGCTTCATTTGCAAGAGCTACACAGTTCAGCTCGGGCAAGTCGAAACTCGCAAAAATGCTTTGAATAATTTTTACAGGAAGCATTTTTGCTCAGACAGTCGACTTGCTTATCCTCGCTCAGACTGTGTATCTCTAATGCTTCATTCCGCTATGGTTTCCGTTATTGTACAATAGTTCTTCCGAGTAGCCCGTGAGAGTTACGCCGAAAAGACAGCGGGTGGTTCGGGTGCTTTCGGTGACGACGGTCGACATGCTCCAGCGCCCTGCTGCCTACAGGTTACTGTGGAGCGGGTTAATGAGCGACCCGGGATATGGAGACCTCTTCGCAAAAGATGAACATGATCCAAAGCGTGTCGAACGGTATGTGCTTTGTCGACCTAGGAAACGAAACACCCGAACCAGGACCCGCGAAAATAATGTCATATAGACAGCTTAAGAAACCGTCCACAAGCCGAGGGCGGGATTTGAAATATAGAACCATTCGTCGTCCGCTGATCTGAAGTACCCGTCAACAATACCCTCGGGCTTGTATTTCGATACGGCTTCCTCGTAAGGCATATATTCGAAGCCGACCTGTTCAATTTCTTCTTTTGTCAGATG
>LFRV01000085.1 GCA_001512485.1 Clostridiales bacterium DTU069
TAGAAAAATTATGGGTTTTTAAGGAAAAAGCAGCCTAAAAAACAGACCTTTTTCAGCAGTCTCGGTACCTGTCCCCTTGTCCCACTAATCTGAAAGAAGCCGTTTCTCACCCGTAATTTTTTGTATTGGGCCAATATCCTGTGTCACTTCTATCACTCCGAGGTATTCGCCTTTTTCATTCCTCACGGCAAAATACCTGATGAAAACGTACTTTTCACCCATTCTGATCCAGAAATCCTCATGATCCTTCCGCCCCGATTTCAAGTCTTCCACAATCTTTTCGACGATGTGTACACTGGCCGGAGGATGACAGTTCTGAACCTGCCTTCCTATAATCGTCTTAGGGCGTGCAAAAATCCTTTCTTTGCCCTGTGTGAAATATTTTACAAGACCGTCCTTATCTACAAAAGTAATATCGATTGGAAGAGTATTGAGCATGGCATTTATTTCTTCCGGAGTAAGACGTCCTGCGTCAAATTCAACATAGCCCTGATTCGCTGAAGGCTGAGTTCCTTCTCTTTCCCCGATATTCGCCCGGACAGGTTCCCATTCTTTTTCAGGTGTTATAAGGCAATATCCAATTTCATTGCTCGCCCTGGCTATTTCGATCCATTCATCCTCTGTCAGAGTCTCCAAGGCCATTGGAAAAAGAATGTTTTCCTCTTTAAAAACCATCTCAATAACCTGATTTATGGCTTCTTCCGCTTTCTCCAAAAACATATCCTTGTTTTCATCATAAGCTGAAAGAATCCTGTTTACTTCTTTAATGTCTGCCCTAATCTCATCATCCACACCCCACATTACCTTAGGCGGGGCAGTTATGCCGTACTTCTCCAGGTACGGAAATAACAGGTTCTCTTTTCGTGAAAAATGCCTATCTATTTCCCACAGCCTCTGAAACCCATCTTTCAACTTCTTCAAGCTTTCAGTTGTATCGCCGCTTTTATAGATCTCCAACTGAGGTTTGATTTCACTGTTGATAATTTTTTCTATTTCAGCATTTTCAAGCTTAAAAGTATGGATGGGATGTCCCGGCACATCTTCGGGATTCTGAGGTCTGTGTATTTCTTCAATAGAACCTTTAAAAACGGCAGTGTGCACATCACAGAGCCTTTGTATCTCTTCCACAGGCATACCTTCCATAATCAACGCCTGTTCCATTTCAGTTATCTCGGTGACTGATATTCCCTTAATCAGTTCTTCAAACCTGGGTTTTATTTCTTCAACACTTTTACCATTATGCAGTTCCCTGATTAATTCCTTTAAGACTTTTTGCCTGTACTCACGGTTATTTATTACTTCACTCATAACGCCATCCCCTTTCAATGGTCTTTATGGTTCCAATTCTTCATGTTCGCAGAACCCTTTGTTAATATTTGTACCACATTTTCTATCCTTTACATCATGATTTTTCCAATATCTATTCTGTCACCTAAACCCTATCTTATTCCAGGCTCGGTTTTTAACCAAAGAAATATTCCTCAAGCAATCCATTAATTCTTTTGCGATCACCATTGAATGTATCTATAGTACTTGTTATTTACTAATCCTTTCCATTTCGCATATTCGCAAAATGCCTTAGCATGTTTAGTAAAATACTTATTTATTTATATCAAATTGGGTTTTATATAGGCATATTAAGGTGAAAATTAAAACTCAATAGCTTTCCTCATATATCATGCCAGCTAATCTGACATACAGTTCTGGGCAATAAAGCTATTCCTTTTAGGACACAATACTATTTAGAATGAGAGGCGTCAAAAGTGTGTCAAAAGAACCGTCCCCTTGACAGACTTACTCCGAATTAATCCAGAAGTTTATACATCAGAATACTTTCGATCAATTCATTTTTTATATGAAATTTTATTCCTTCATCATAATTTGCCGTCAGGTATTGAAAATCATCCTCCTCATTTGCTGTCCCATTCCCGAGCAAATTTCCCTCAGGATACGCTTCCTTAAGCTTTTTAACACTGTCTCCGACTTTGATATCTCGTATTGTAGAATAGCTTGAATCCGTAATTTTAATTTGAAATATAAAAAACTTCTCATCCTTGTATGTATTTATTGTTTTTATCTCAAGCCCCGGATATTTGTACTGCTTTTCTGTAAAACCAACAAGCATATCCATATTCAACCCGTCATCGTAAGAATAAGTGTGCGATTTGATTTCTTCCGCTTCCCCCAGAATACTTTCAAGTTTTTCATCATCAACCAAATCAGAAATGCCAACTATATTGTCATTATAAATAAAAGTTAACTCTTTTAGATTAGTATTTTCACTATTTGACAGCGTATAGTCTTTTATTACGCTAGAATCCAATTTGTTGTCAGTTGTATTATCTGTTGCCGTATCAGTTAATATCCCGGTTGGAACATCGGTTTGTTTACTGTCGGTCGGCGTATGAACCTGATTATTCTTACATCCATGCAGCGCCGTCACACAAAATATAAGAATTAAAGTACCTGTTACTAATTTTCTTAAATTATTCTTCCTGCTGATTCTCTTTCTTTCCATATAAAAAGCCTCCTTGATATTTAAACCAGCTAATAAAATAGTAGACGATATCAAGTATGGCTTTGTTCCGCTTTACATCGGTTTCAGCTCTACAATAATCATTCATTTTACTACATATTATCCGGCTTGAATCTCAAATTCAATTTTCACAAAACTATGCATCATTGTATGCAAGCGTTTAGCCTTAGGATGCCTGTTATTTATTTCATTACTTTACTTTTGGAGGCAGCTTTACTGTTAATATTTTTTTATAATCTTCGAGAGTAGCCGAGTCATTAATTTTCAACATAATCCATTTACCCATTTTCATATAATCACCGGCGTTATTATAAAGCTCAGCCGTTGCAGGACTCAGATCCGGTAAGATTGATTTCATCAGAAGATCGAGCTTATAACTGATTATGATCATAACCGAAAAGGCGTTTTCTTCAGGGTACAGCGTACCAAATGACTGACCGTTTTTTTGAAATTTTACATTCCACCCTGGTTTTAATGCACAGGCGCTGTAGGATAATTTAGGTTTTGCATTATAAGCGGAGTTCATATATTTTATTAGTGATTGCCATAACTCTTTCGCATTGCCTCCGATATAATCTGCAATTTCATCCGTTGACGGTTGTCTAGATGACGGGAATAAATCATTCCATTGCATTCTTATCATTCCTTTCTCACCCTGTCCTTTCGCCTTTTCTGTCTTGGCAGAGCAACTCATTTGATTTATCTTTTCATTTGTTAAAATTTCGTAAATTTTACCTTTAGTATATGATATCACTGTAAACCTGACAACAGTATGTCAGAGAAAAATTAAAAAGGCGCCATTCATAATGACGCCTTTGCCATCGATATATATTCTATGCATTGCCCCCGGGATTGTTTCTTTAAGGTTTGCTCTTACTATATTTTTAGCTGAGAGCAGCAGCTATAATATTATATACCAGAACAACGCCTTTTCTTTGCAGTTGGGGAAGTTCCGATACAGCATCGTATCGACTCCTCCGAGTATAAATCCACACCTTTGATAGAACCTGCAGGCCGCAAGGTTTATATCCTGCGTCTCGAGCATGAGACCCGGCATTCCTCCATCCTTTGCCCATTGGACAGCAGCATCAATCAATCTTGTTCCTAATCCCATTCTCCGGTATTGCCTGGCAACTGCAATATCTTCAATGCAGCAGAACTTGTTCCAATTACGCCTTAACCTTATCTGTCCGGCACACTGATTATCCGCATATGCCAGAAAGATAGTTTTATTAGGATTGCCTATGTATATACGATAGTCCAGTTCATCAACTGGATACTGCTTTTCGTAAGGTATATCAAATAGTTCTTCCTTCCATGTCCATTTCCCATCCGCATATGCCGGTATAAGTCTTCCGAAGAGTAAAAATGGCTCGTTTGGCTTATTTACATCACATAGATTTTCTTCGGAAACTGGTACAATNNTGCAGTATTTTATCCGTTGGGAATACGGCAGAATAAACTTTTGTGATTTCTTCCGCAAAATCACAAACCAGTCCCATGCTTCTTGCCTTGAAGTTTTCTGTTAAGAACTCATACACGGGCGCCATGTATTCTGCCCATGAGTCGTACAACTCACTTGAGATAAAATTTTTTTCAAGACGATCATATAATATTTTGGCTTTCATAGGTTTCATAATCTTCACCTTCATTTTATTATCGCTATATTAAACTGATTTTGTATATCAGCATATATACCTTAATTATGCAAAAGCCCCGCAGGAATCGCTTTTTATGTGACTCCGCGGGGTTAATTATCCACGTGTAGGGCATCCATGCCCCCGTGCAGCTCAAGCCTAAGCTCTTATGCACGCTCACAATTTTGGAATATTATTACATAGTAAGCTTGTACTTGTCAAGTATAATTTGCAGGTTTTCTTCATCTCCTTGCTTTGTTCCATTCTTCTATAAACTGTCGTATGGACTGCTGTCGCTGACTGCGCTCATTGCTGACGGCTTTTAATGCAACGTTGTATAATTCTTTGCTAAGCTGCCATTTTTCAGGTGTTCTTTCGTAATCGGCAAACAGTGCAAAGGCGGTTGCTCCCATGAGATACACATTCGTTATTTCATCAATAACCGCTCCAAGTTCGAATTCCTCCGGTGACATAAAGCGTGAGCTTCCCCACATCCTGCCCATGTTGTTTATGTAAGGTGCCTTTGAATAAAAATCAATATCGCAAATCAACGTTTTATTTGCCGAAAAGTCATACATAATACTGCCATCATAAAAGTCAATTGCTACATAGCCTTTATCAATAACATGAGCGTGAAAAGACAGTATATCGTCAAATACATCAAGTTTTGTGTTGGCGGACATTTGCAGGAACTTCTGCCTCGATAGAGGGTACTGCCTGCCCATGCATTCACCGTCTGTCCACTCAAATATGACCGCAAAACCACCACCGGCTTCTTCAGCTCTAATTAATTTTATTAAGTTCGGATGAGCCAAATCCTGATATACCGGGGCAGTGGCTTTAAGCCGAGATATAGCATCATCAGGCGTTCCCGCATAATGTACCGTAGGCGCACCTGCAAATTTTACGAAATATCTGTTTTCTCCATTTTGTACTCCAAAGCAGATATTGCCTGAATCCTGATCATCATAAACTTTAAATACCCTACCGTACCGTTTTATAAATGACATATCAAACGGCACCTTCAGCTTATACGGAATATCGTCTATATATTGGATATAAGCCATTAAACGCACCCGCTTTCAAGCATTTGCCGTATAAAATTACTTAAGTTATCTTCAGTAACATCCGTTTCATCCATAGCTTTTACAATTTCACTTACAAACAAAAATCCGCTGTCACTGCTCCATTTGCAGTATTGAGCCTTTTCCTGTCCACTCATATTTGAGAGCCCGGTAGAAATACCTCGAACAAAGCATTCCTCTAAAGCATGAATTTTTGAATCATCCGAAATATCCCACATATAACCGCAAGTTACCATACTCTCTGTGTTTATGTATTTGTCAAGGTTAGCTTTTAATAAAAGCTTTAAAGTCATCAAAACTACTAAATGTAAAATCATTGATAAAAAAGCTTGCGGCAGAGATATCCGACCCATAAGGCTAGTAAGGGTTTATTGCATTTGTTAACCGGGCTTTTTTGAAATAATCAATGACATTTTCTTTAAAACCGGTATTCCTGATATCGTCAACGAGGCTCATTATTTCTGTATCGTTTTTATCCGTTAATTCATAACCTGAGGCTGTTAATCCCGCATAGGACATAAACAAATATTTATTTACTGTTATTGTTATCGGCATATTACCATTCCTTTTTCCAGATCTCGCGGTGGCAGATTGTTTCAAATCCGATAGCGGTATAAAACTCAGGCACGCCGCCGAAGCAATATTTTGCGCCCAGTGCTTTTGTTTTCTTCATACCCACTGTAAGAGCAATTGTGGCAAGTCCCATCCTGCGGTACTTCGGAACAGTCGCAAGCGGTTCAAGATAAGCGTACGTGTTTTTGTCATCAAACCACATCCCGGCAAAACATGCATAATCACCATTTGGAGCTTTTATAACGGTTGTAAGGTCCTTTCTGAAATTCGGCCCGCTTTGCATATGAATCCGGCTGTCGATATCGTCATCGGGATTATCACCGTGATCAAATCCTTTCCAAAGGCATTCGTTTATTTTCCTGTAGTCATTTTCATCTTCCAAAGAAATAATTTTAAAACCTTCGGGCAATTTCACATCACGGAACGGATTTTTATATGAAAATATCCGGACCGGTTCGGCATACACTTTTTTATAACCGTTTCGTGACAGTAATTCAATTTTATCGGTTTCCTTATCGGTCACCCAAACGGAAAGAGCCTTTTTACCGTTTTTCTCGGAAGACAGCTCTTTTTCCGCATACTTAAGCATTTCAGGCAAAAGAAAAGCATGCTCGCGGTCGGTTACAAGAAAGCATTCACCGATGTCCATCTCATAACACGCAATTCCGGCAAGTTTACCGTTATCCTCCCAAAGCCCGAAGCGATGCGTAAGTTTATAGTTAAAAAACGGATGCGTGTGCGCATATTCGAAAAACTGCGGCAATAGGTAACTGTTAAGCGTATCAAGGGTATAGATATCGGTAAGAAATGCGTGAACCACAGGAAAATCAGCAAGAAGCCTGTATCTACTTCTACAGATATTCTGTTTCATGGAAAACCCTCCAAATATAAACTCCATTTTGACGATTGTTTCATCGCCGAAAATGGAGTTACTTAATTCTTAATTTATCCAAAAGATATAAATGATTATCCTGGCATAAATACAGCGCAATCAATGACAAACCAAATCAATCCGGTTAAGTAATCCAAATTCCGACAACGAAATAAAGCCCCAATCGGACCATTAGAATCTATTATCAGTTAATTTGAGATTACTTTAAAATCATCGCTGCGCCTCATTTCAAAAATTAATATACGTTATTATTTCATATCCTTTCCTTTATGTCAATTACTTCAGGCAGGAACCCGATATTTCCTTTGCCTTTTCTACAACGGCCTGGATATCTTTTTTATTCGGATGTCCCAATTTAATAAACAGGAATCCTCCTGTGCAGGTAATTTCATCAACAACATCTATACCCTTTTTTTCAAGAATTGAACGAAGATCTCTTTGGCTGCGCTGGTTAATTGATGTACTGCTCGTTACAAGTACAACCTTCCTGACAATGGATGTGTCAAGCTTTTCGGCATAGGATAAAAGGTCAGGATTACACTGGCAAGCATAAATACCCCCAACAATAAAGAGCAGATCAGCCGGTTTTGGTTGAGGATTCTCAACTGCGTTTATTGCTTCAATATTAAACTCTTTCCCTATCGCCTCTGCCAGTTTTCTTGAGTGCTGCGTTTTTGTCGCGTAAACGACGCTAATCCTATCCATAATCATACTTCCTTTAACATTACAAATTAAAACCAATGCTTACACCATTAATGTTGAGTTTAGCAGATAATCTAATGTCCATAAGTCCATAGCACCTTATCAATTTTCCTGGGAGTCCACTCATTCGTTCTGTTTGCTTCGTTTAATTGTATTACTTTTTACTTCATCATTTGAATTAACAATGTACCGTCTTTTTGGGAAAATATTTCCCAAATAGTAATTATATATGAAGAGATATATTAAAACAACGAATAAATAATTCGGTCGAATATTTGCGGCAGATCTTGTTTTGATATACCTTTTACGTTGTTTTAGAAAGCATATTTTTATTTTTTATTCAACTTAATTAATAAATAGACAGAATAGCAGCCCATTTTCCTGGTTCCTTTTGAATTGTGATGTTTCCCACATCATTTATGCCATCATATAATAATGTTTCACTGTATCCGATGCTCTGCTCTTATTATAGCGCCATAAATGTTACTGTAAATCTCAGAAAAATATTGATATAATGTATTTTAGCAAAACAATGAAGGTGATATTTTTGCTGATATGAAATCAGATATAACACTTCGATATCAGGGTAAAACCCTTATTATAGATACAAAATACTATGGGCAAACGATGCAGACAAACAGCCTGTTCAACAGCCGGACACTTCATTCTCACAATATGTACCAAATATTTACTTATGTGAAGAACATGGATTTTGCTCGTTCAGGAAATGTAAGCGGTCTTTTGCTTTATGCTAAAACCGATGAAGATATTGTACCGGACAATGATTATATTATCAGCGGCAATCGTATAAGTGTAAAAACTTTAGACTTGAATACAGACTTTTCTAATATATCTAAACAGTTAAATGCAATAGTAGAAAAGCTATTAATATAATCATAATTATTTGTCGTGTTCTTATATAGGAATCATATAATAATACATATATCATATCGGGTCATTCAAACCCCGGCGGTGTAAAAAGGCTGCAGCTTTTCATCTATAGTTTTCCAAACGCCCATTCAAGTAACAATTTATCCATTAGGGTCCAAAATACCCAACTTAGCAATTTATTGAGGATTCCCGTGTATAAAGGAACAAAAAATATCAGAAAATCGTCATATAAGGGTAACATATAGATATAGTGTTTGCGTCCTGGTTGTTAAACTTACAAACAATTTCGACGCAGGTATGTAACACTATTATGTTACCCTGTATTCAGGTAGCATTGTAAAACGCAATACAAAGGAGGATCTTTTATGAGAAGAAAATTTATGGTTATATTTTTGATTTTTTCATTGATACTGACATTGGCAGCCTGCGCGGCTTTGCAGCCGAATGAAGGAAATATAAATGATATTGAAAAAAACGATGCCGATAATACCGTCGAGAATAAAGGCAACACTGAAAGTACGAATACGGATAACGGTAAACAGAACAGCGTTCCCGATGATAAAGACGATGCGCTCCAGGAAGGTGAGGAATATTTCAAAAGCATAATAGAAGACAGAGCCACTAATGTTCTGACCGCAATAAAGAACTATGACATGGAGAAGCTAGCCGATGCGGTACATCCTGATAAGGGTGTCCGCTTCTCACCGTACGCATATGTTGATGTTGACAAAGATCTTGTATTCACCGCAGAGGAAGTGAAAAACCTCGCAGCCGACACAAAAACATATCTTTGGGGATATTACGACGGTTCGGGTGAGCCTATAAACCTCAGCTTCTCGGACTATTACAAGAGATTCATCTATGACGCAGACTTTTTAAACGCCGAGCAGGTAGGCTACAACGAAGCACTGGGTCATGGAAATACGATAAACAACAGCTTCGACGTTTATGAAAATTCGATCATCGTCGAGTATCATTTTTCAGGCTTTGATCCCCAGTACGTAGGCATGGACTGGAGAAGCCTCAGGCTCGTATTTGAAAAAAAGGATGATGCCTGGTATCTTGTCGGAATCATTCATGATGAGTGGACAATTTAACCCTGCGACCTTCCATATCAAAGGACTTTGGGTCACGCCAAAGCCTGTTCTGCCGTTCGGTTTTACCGGCTGCATTTGAATGTGATTGTAATTGTCGTACCCTTTTCAGGCTCGCTTATAAGGTTAATCCGCGCATTATGGAATTCGGCGCCGTGCTTTACAATTGATAGCCCGAGCCCGGTTCCGCCGGTTTCCCTTGAATGGGACTTATCGATCCTGTAAAAACGTTCAAAAACACGGTTTTGATGCTCCCTCGGAATGCCGTAACCGCTGTCAGCAACAGTCACCACAACACTGTCAGGTAAAGCTTTTACACTTACATCTACCGTGCCGCTTTCGTAATTGTATTTAATTGCGTTATCGCAAAGATTATAGATCATATCTTCAAGAATCTGCCTGACGCCGGAAATAACTGCTTTTTCGCCTGTGACAGACAGTTTTATCCGTTTCTTCAGCGCAGGGCCTTCTAACCTGCCGGCTGTTTCCGCTGCCAACTCAAATAAATCAATTTCTTCAAAGGGAAGGTTGACATTTTTCTCATCGAGCCTCGATATCCGTATAACATCGTCTATAAGGTATAGAAGGCGTTTTGCTTCGCTGTATATGCGGCCGGAAAACCCGGCAATGTCTTCAGGCCGTGCCATTCCGCTTTTCATAAGCTCCGCGTAGCCTAAAATCGAAGTAAGAGGCGTTTTTAGCTCATGGGACACATTCGCGGTAAACTCACGGCGCATTTTTTCTGCAGACTGTTTTTCGGTCACATCGAGTATGAACAGAATAACCCCCTTGACGGCAGTATCATCTTTAACGGGGCTGACAAGCAGGTTAAAGTAATTCTCGCCTATTTTAAACGTATCTTCGAACAAATGCCCTCCCATCGCTGTCTCTACTGCTTTCCGGAAGGCCATGCTTCGATTAAGCGTTATTATATGCCTGTTAATCATATCCTGGGCGTTAACATTGAATATCCCTGCGGCACTTTTATTTATGAACAGTATCTTGCCGTTGTTGTTTAAAACAATGATTCCTTCCCTGATATTCCCGGTAATCGCGTTAAACTCTTCCTGCTTCTCCTTAAGCTTTTCAAACTGGCTTTTTATCTGATCTTTCTGTTTGGCCATACGGGACAGCAGCGGGGATAACTCGTCATAAACATTATTCGACAGCGGGTTCTCCAAATTGAGGTTGTTAAGAGGAAAAATGATTTTTTTCGTCAGTAGGTTCGCAATAACCATAGTCAAAAGCATGACCGGCAATGTTATTAAAGCAATGTAAGGGATAATGCCGAGGACTGACTTGAAAACGCTGTCTGTTGTCGTCGATACCCTAAGGACCGTACCGTCGTTCAGCCGAACAGCACGATAGAAGGTTTGCGTGCCGAGAGTTTCCGAATAGTGAACTGCTTCGCCAAAGCCATATTCAAGCGCATCGGCAATTTCCGGCCTGTCCAGGTGATTTTCCATGTTTTTTGCTTCGGCCATATTATCGAACAAGACCATACCGTCGCTTGCTATCCATGTGATCCTGCTCGAGTTTTCTTCACCTTCAAGCTCGGAAAAAATCCGCTGCCCGGTCAGATTATAGCCGGTTGATATAAAAAGGGCTTCATTTCTGATCTCTTCCTGCATCCGGAGGTAGAATTCACAGAATATAACCGCGGTTATAAGAAACGAAGTTATTAAAACGGTTATGAGGACCAGCACAAGCATGTTTCTATAAATACGTTTTTTCATGTGTTTCCTCCGATCCTGTAGCCGACTCCTCTTACCGTTTCAATAACAGAACCGGCTTCTCCGAGTTTTTGCCGCAGCGTGCGGATATGTACATCCACGGTACGTGTCTCGCCTTCGTATTCATATCCCCACACTTTTTCAAGGATCTTGTCCCTTGTAAGTACAATACCGGTGTTTTCGAGCAGATATTTTAAAAGCTCAAATTCCTTAAGCGTAAGGGTAACCTCTTTTCCGTCCGCAAGCACGGAATGCCTGTCAACATACATTGTAAGCCGTCCGGCCGATAATTCCGATGAAGTGTCTGCATTTGCCGACCTTCTCAGAACGGCCCTTACACGGGACAGGAACTCGAGGATGCCAAAAGGCTTAGTAATATAGTCATCCGCTCCGCTGTCAAGCCCAATGACCTTGTCATATTCGGCACTCTTCGCAGTAATCATGATAACCGGAATGTGCCNNNAAAAAAAGAACCTCCTTCGCTGAACCCGACTGCGTCATATCCGTTTGATTTAAGCGCATATACAATAAGCTCACGAATGCTCCTTTCATCCTCGACACAATAGATCATTTTTATTCCTCCACATGCCTGCCCGTAATCGAAAATGCAACCCATCCAGCGATGTTTACAGCATGGTCGCCGATTCGTTCGAAATATTTCGCAATCATCATAAGGTCTATAGCAAATTCACCGTTGTCTGTATCTTCATTAATCAGCTTTATCGTATCGGCCTTCACTTCATTAAAAATGTTATCAACGACATCATCGTATTCTATTACAGCCCGCGCTAGCTCCAAATCCTGCCGGACATATGCATCAATACTGTCGGTAACCATTTTTATCGTGGCCATTGCCATATCCCTTATGTGATTTGTGTTATTTACGGCCTTTATATTGCCCAGCATCGTTATTTCCGAGATATCCGCGGCTTGATCACCAATCCTTTCCATATCGGTAATCATCTTCAGCGCAGATGAAATCTGGCGCAAATCCCTCGCAACAGGCTGATGCCTGAGGAGCAGTTTAAGACACAGGCTTTCAATTTCCCTTTCTTTCTGGTCTATATCCGTGTCCGCAGCTACTGCCATTTTTGCAAGCTCGATATCTCCGTCTATAAGAGCTTTTGCCGAGCTTGCTATCGCACTTTCGCACAGCGCCCCCATCTGTATCATCTGCGTTTTTAAAAGATCAAGCTGTTCGTCGAACGTGTTTCTCATTATCCAAACCTCCCGGTTATATAATCTTCAGTCCGTTTATCCTTTGGCATTGAGAACAGCTCTTCCGCTTTTGCATACTCAATTAATTCCCCATGCAGGAAAAACGCGGTTGAATCTGCGATACGTACGGCTTGCTGCATATTATGAGTAACTATGATAATAGTATAGTTTTTTTTAAGTTCTGCGGCAAGGTCTTCAATTTTCGACGTAGAGATCGGATCGAGGGCTGATGTCGGCTCGTCCATTAGAAGTACCTCGGGTTGTATCGCCAGCGCCCTCGCAATGCACAACCTCTGCTGCTGGCCGCCCGATAACTCCAAAGCGCTTTTCTTAAGGCGGTCTTTTAATTCATCCCAAATCGCGGCCTGGCGCAGCGATCGTTCCACTATATCATCGAGCCTGATTTTCGATCTTATCCCATGCGTGCGGGGCCCAAACGCGACATTGTCATAAATGCTCATAGGAAACGGATTAGGCTTTTGAAAAACCATTCCAACCCGCTTTCGGAGCAGGTTTACGTCTATATCGCCGTAAATGTCTTCGCTATCGAGCAGAATCCTGCCCGTTATCGTACAGCCTTCAACAAGGTTGTTCATCCGATTCAGACATTTCAGAAGGGTTGACTTTCCGCAGCCCGATGGACCGATTAACGCCGTGATTTCGTTTGCCCTTATATTCATATTTACCTGTTTCAATGCCTGAAAATCGCCGTAATATAAATCAAGGTTTTCTATGCAAATTTTGTCCATGTCTTATCCTTTCTACCGCAATTGAACCGACAGTTTTTTCGCTAAAAATGCCGAGAGCCAGTTAATCAATGCAACGATTACAAACAGTATTACAGCGGTCGCGTAAGACTGGTTTATATACAGCCCTTCGCTCGCAAGCGCGTACATGTGAACCGACAGCGTACGCGTGGAATCAAGCAGAAAGTCTGTTCCTTTCGGTATTTCGGCTACAGTTCCCGCTGTATAGATTAATGCCGCGCTCTCGCCGATAATCCTCCCGATACCGAGGATGATCCCTGCCAGAATGCCGGGCATTGCGGAAGGCAGAACGATTTTGAAAACTGTCCTCATCTTGCCCGCACCGAGCCCGAAACTTCCTTCCCGGTATGAGTTTGGAACCGCTTTTAATGCTTCCTCGGAAGTACGCATAATAAGCGGCAGGATCATAATTGACAGCGTGAACGCGCCTGCGATAAGAGACATTCCCCAGCCAACGGCAGTTACAAAGAACAAAAGTCCGAACAGGCCGTAGACGATTGACGGAATCCCCGACAACGTCTCGGCGGTAATTCTGACTATGCCAACGAGCCTGCTACCGCTTTTCGCGTACTCGGCAAGATATATCGCGGAAAAAATCCCTATCGGCGCCGCAATCACAAGCGATATTACCGTCATGATAATCGTGTTTATCAAAGCCGGCATAAGCGACACATTCGATGTATTATATTCCCACTGGAACAGTTCCGGTTTGATATTCGGTATCCCTTTAATTACGATATACCCGGTTAGAAAAAGCAGAATGCCTGTTGTAAGAATCGTTGATATCATCACGAGAAGGAACAGCACCAGCGACAGCGGGCTTCGTTTACAGGCTTTCAACTTTTGCCTCAGTGTACGTTTGTTGATTGGTTCCATCAGCCTGTCCTCCTTTTGAACACTGACAATAACAGGTTTATAACAAGAATGAACACTAACAGCACGACACCTGTCCCAATAAGAGCCTCCCTATGCAATTCCGCGGCATAGCCCATTTCAATGATTATGTTCGCCGTAAGCGTTCGGACGCCTTTCAAAAATCCCGCGGGCATTCTTGCCTGGTTTCCGGCGACCATTATGACCGCCATCGTTTCTCCTATCGCCCTGCCGATTCCAAGAACAACAGCAGCCATTATTCCGGATTTTGCCGCAGGAAGCATCACAAAAAAGATGCTTCTTTCGTGGCTTGCGCCGAGCGCCAGCGCACCTTCATAATAGCTTTGAGGTACTGCCCTGATTGCCGATTCGCTCACACCAATAATCGTAGGCAGTATCATTATGCCGAGCAGAATCGATGCGGCCAGCATGCTGCTTCCGGTACCCCCGAATGTCTCCCGCACAAAAGGCACTATTACTACTAGCCCGAAAAACCCGTATACTATTGAGGGAATCCCGGCAAGCAGGTTTACCGCGGGTTTCAGGATGCGGTAAATTCTTTTCGGGCTGTACGCGGCCATGAATACGGCCGTTAGAACGCCCGTAGGTATTCCAAAGAGCGCTGCGCCGGCTGTTACACAGATACTTCCGACAATCATCGGCATAATACCAAAAGAAGGAGGCGTATTGGCCGGTTTCCACGTTGTACCCAGCACAAAATCAAATATCCCAATCTTCGCTATCGCCGGGACGCCATTTATAAACAGAAACAGGCAGATTAACGCAACAGCAAGGATTGATATGCACGCCGCTGTAAAAAATACCGCTTTCATTATGCTTTCTTTATACTTTGTCATAAACATTCAGTCTCCTAACATCAGTTTAGGCACCTGAATATGCAGAATGCCCAACCTGTTATTAATGCCCTTATCTGACTTCATCCCACGACGTGATTTCTCCTTTGAAAATGCCTTTAACCTGGCCGCTTGTTAAATTACTTACCATGTTCTCGTTGTTTACAATGACGGCAAGCCCGTCCATAGCAATTACCGTCGGCTTCACTACTTCCAATTCGCTGTCTTTCAACTGTCTCGATGCCATGCCAATATCGCAGGTTCCCTCAATTACAGAATTTATACCGGTTGTCGAATCACTCATCTGTATTTCAATCTCTGCATTCGGGTTAAGCTTCAAATAAGCCTCTTTCAGCTTCTCCATGACAGGCGTTACTGACGACGAGCCTGCAACCACAATTTTGCCAGACGGCTTCATACCGCTGTAAGGACCATTTTCTGAAGCAGCGATATAGCCATTATCTTCGACCACCTTTTGTCCATCACCGCTTAGGATAAAGTTTATGAAATCGCGGGTAAGCTCGCTTGGATCATCCCTCGTTGTGACAATGAAAGGCCTGAATATCTTATATGTATTGTTTTTAATGTTCTCAACGGTGGGCTCTGCTCTGTCCACGCTGACCGCCTTTACCGTGTTATTTAACGACCCGAGCGAGATATAACCGATGGAGTTCCTGTTGCCGGCTACCGTGGTCATTACAACTGAAGTACTGTTAACAACAATTGCTTCGTCTGTCGTATTATCCACCTTGTTTCCGTTTTCATCCTTTTCCTCAATTCCGAAAAGTTCAATGAACGCTCCCCTGGTGCCCGATCCTTCTTCGCGGGAAACCACTACAATTTCATTTCCACCTCCGCCGTTACAGCCTGTGAACAAGAGCGCCAGCATCATTATGGCAAAAATAAAACCTGTCTTCTTTTTCAAATTGATTTTCTCCCCTTTCCCTCATCTTGTTGATAGCACATATGCTACAACAGATAAGTAAAAGGTAAAGACAGGTTTCTGTTAAATCTATGTAAAATCTGACGTGATATCCCAACTTCCGGGGTTATTGACATGTTATCGCAAAGAAAAAATAAAGGGTTTCAAGGCACTGTAATCTCCATAATAAGCTATTTAAGATTCCTGCATTCTCTCCAGGACCTCAACAACAGCATTATAAGTATCTTTATCTAATTTATTCTTAATTGATATCAGTTGATTTAGAACAGCTATCGCATCATTCTTTTTCCCGGTATCTTCCAAATAAAGAGCGTATCGATATCTTGCAAAGTGCCATTCAGGCATTTCTTTGAAAATTGCTCCAAATTCTTTTTCAGCTTCATCAATCTTGTTCATCTTTGCCAATAAATCCGCTTTATCACAGCGTAAGTAGCCTATTTCATCTTCGCCTGACGATAAAGGTAAAAGACTTTCTATTGCCTCTATCCCTTCTTCCGCATATTCATCTGCATTATTAAAACAAAAATGCAATAAATCCTGATATGCATTTTTTAGTAATCCTTTATTTCCTAAACTCATAGTAGAATCAATATTTTCTTTTAATGCCAAATAAGCTCCTTCCAAATCGCCATTCTCTTCCAAATACCTGGATATGTGACATCTGTTTTCCAATAAAATAACCGGATCATCAGGTCTGGTATTTTGGAGATAATCAAAGGTTGCATAATGCCCTGAACCTAAAATAAGCTTTTCATCGGCTATAGCCTGGCTACCCAAACTTCTTTTTAATGATAGATTACTCTCATGCTTGTCAATACAGCAACGCTTGTATTTCTTCCCGCTGCCGCATGGACAAGGTTCATTCCTTCCAACTTTCCCGGCTATTACGACATTTGCCCCCAACATTTCCAGTTGTTTTGAATACTTTTTCACATCAAACGGTTTGTTTTCTTTTAGTGTATCAAACAAACAGTTTAGTAATATGGAAGCAATTGTGGTTCGGAAAGCGTGATGAGACACACCTTTTTCTTTAAGCCTATCCAAGGCAGACCTTACTTCTGCAGGATTGCATTCCATTATTTGACTTTCAACTATTGATTCTGTCAGTATGTGAAGAATCGGATTTACATCATTTATAACTATGGGGCCTCCTGTTAAATGCCTTCTCTCCCACAGTAATCGGATATCAGGATGGTCCTTCAATACAATTTCTATTGCCTTATCGTTTGCATTCCGTTCTAATAAATTATCTATCATTAACTCTTCTCCTTATAAAACTTTTTACTCTACACGTATGACCCTGGGCTGTCTTTTCCAATCGCTGAGCTCAGGGGTCCAATACCTTGACCATTCCTTCATTACCTTATATTCCGGATGATCAGGATTCAGTATGATTTCACGGAAACTAATAAATCCCCCTACCCCGCCAACATCTTCAGGCGGTGTTTGGCCGCTCGCTTTTAGTAAGTAAGGCGACTCCTTGTCATAGTCCTCAATAACACGTATAAGCCGGATTTGATGTTCCCAGTTATCCCCCATATCATAGGTATAGATCATACGCTTATACTTAGGGAAAAACTCCGATAAAATATGCCCTCTCATTAAAATTGCGTCTTCATCATACTCCAGGTCTTCCTCAAATGGAACAATCCTTACAATAGGTTTAATCCCGTCAAAAATGGTAAAGTCATAAAGATGGTAGTTCCACCAGTCAAATACCGACTGCAGCACTTTATGTAATCTTGCAAATTCCAAATTTGCGGGCACAATAATTCTCCGCACCGCTTTGTAAATTTCCAAATCAAGCGTAACCAACAGTTCAAAAGCACGATATTTATAAGCTTGCATTCCTGTGAGTCCTGTTAACTCATTGACCATTTTCTCGTAAGGCATAACCCCGTTTTTATTACCTGGGTATTTGATATATCTGTAATTTGCGGGGGCGCCGACAGTATCACTGAACATTTTTTCAATACCGTTGTATTCTCTTCCAACATGAAATGCGCATTGTTCTCCCGCAAAAGTTACCCACGCCGCTGCCTCTCTGCTGCGATTTCGAGTAAACTTCAATTCACCTGCCAGCCGCATATATTCCTCTACAAGAGCGGGATTTAGATTCATAAATAACAGTGTGTTTGAAATAGCCGTTCTCATCATTTCTGCCACATTTTTCAGATCCTTCCGCTTTACCTGGTAAATCGCAACCGTAAATCGTGTAGCATTATTCACCAATACAATCATATCTTCTGTTCTGCGATTATCCCATACTTTTGTCCAATTTGCCGTCCAGCAGAACAGCGGGTTTTGATCCTCAAACGCGGATTCACAATATATTCCCATAGCATCTGTTAATTTTTTAGTTAATGCAATTTGCATTTTCTCACTTCCTTTTAATCCTCTCTGGCCCTGTTCTCCTGTTAAATACTATTAGATAGTATCGGCTAAGGGCACTTCTCCGTCTAGCTATATTATAAAGGATACCACAAAAAATGAATATTGTTATTTTCAATGCATAATCCGATGAATTTAACCACCCGTTCCGACTCAATTTAACCACTTGTTCCGATTCAATTTAACCAGGCAATCCGATTCATTTTAACCACCCGAATCCAGTTCAATTTGAGCAGTGGTTCCGATTCAATTTAACCATATTACTCTTCGTTATGAACACCCATCATCAACATGATTAGAATATCAATTTTGATTTCAAAAAACAAGATTTTCTATCTCCCCGGAGCCGCGCCGCTGAAAACCTCAAAACATAGCTGCGGGTTTTAGTCAAGGGCTTGTCCCGAAGGGATGGCTTCGCCACCCTTGACACAAAGCCTGCAGCTATGCTACATAGAGTCTTTTAGGCGCGGCAAGCGCGGGAGATAATCTCCCTGGTGAGCGTTGAATACTATTTTCTGTATTTACGCATGGTATCTCCACCAAGTTCAATTAAATATGAGCCATGAACCAGCCTGTCCAGCACAGCGTCTGCAACTGTAGGATCGCTGAATAAAGCATGCCAATTACCAATGGGAACCTGGCTTATGATTAGTGTTGAATTGTTCTGATGCCGTTCTTCAATTACCTCTAAGAAATCCCTTCCTTCTGCAGGATCTAATGGAGCAAGTCCCCAATCATCCAGAATGAGAAGGCGTACCTTTTTTAATTCTTTCATCAGCTTGTTGTATGTTCCGTCTCCTTTGGATATTACCAAATCCGTGAGTAGCCTTGGAACACGCTTATATAGGACTTTATAGTTATTCCGACAGGCGCAGTTACCCAAAACACATCCAATGAATGTTTTCCCCGTTCCAGTGGCTCCGGTAATTATGACATCCAACCTCTCGGCAATCCATGTACAGGTTGAGAGTTGAATCATCATCTGGCGATCTAAATTCCTGTCTTGTTTGTATATAACTTCTTCAATCCTGGCATTGTACCTCATTCCAGCTTTCTTGACCAGGTTGGCAAGATATTTATTCTGTCGGGATGTCCATTCGGCATCTACCAGCATACCAAAGCGTTCGTCAAAGGACACTTTCCATCTGTTTTTGATATTCTCTGGCCATAGTACAGAGCTTGATCCAATTCAGTTTATCAATGGTTTGTTCTATGATCATATTCTGATACCTCCTCCTTTAGCATAATACTCCGAGCCACGTATATTTTTATGAATTGGAACCACATTCTGCAAGGTATTTCCTGATGGTATTACTATCTTGTCCATACCGTTCTTGAGTATATTGTTTACTGTGGTATATGAAGGTGATTTTAGTTCCAAGGCTTTCTTGCAGGCATTTTCCAAACGAACGGCTGAATATTTGTCAGCAAGCTTCAAAAGCCCAAAACAGGATTTGTAGGCTTGCTACTCTACCTTCTTTGAGGCAAGAATCTGTTGCACTGCTTCGCGGGTATGATCACCAATCCTGCAAGCCCAAGCAATAAACCTGTCTCTGTCCCAGGAAAGGTATTCACGATGGTTAGGAGGCATATGGTCCGGTATCGTTGAGTATTGCCCTTTCCTCCCGTATAAGCGCGGATGGGAACATATGCGGGTGCCATTGTAAAAGACTTCTACTACAGACTGAGTTGTTCGCACATCTACTTTCTTCTGAATATACGTATAGGGCACGCTATAGTAATTTTTATCAATCTCTATATGATAATTGAATGATACTGTAGCGATCTTCCATGAAGCTATTTCATAAGGCTTGACAGGAAGAGGAAGAAGAGCTGGCTTATCAAACTCAATAAAAACACTCTTACGACTGCCGTCTCGCTTTTGAAACGGCTTTTCAGAGAATTCCCTGAGTTTTTGGCGGATAGCCTCGTTCAATTCAGCAAAACTGAAAAACTTCCGGTTGCGAAGTGCTGCAATTATTCAAGTACTGATATCCCCAACTGTTCCCTCGACAGGTGATTTGTCTCTGGGTTTTTAACTCGAGCCGGAACTATGGCCGTGCCGTAATATTCAGCCATCTCAAAGTAGGTCCTGTTTTCCACAGGATTATAATTGCATGGCTTTTTGATACCTGTTTTAAGATTATCAGGAACAAGAATACGGGGAATACCTCCATAATACTCAAAGGCGTGTACATGAGCCATAATCCAGCTTTCAAGTTTTTGATTCTGGAAGGCTTCAACATAAGGGTAACCGCTTGTCCCCAATGACGCGACAAACAGATAGGCCGTCAGTATTTCACCGCTGTCCCTGTCAATCACTTGCATAGTAGAGCCAGCCCAATCAACAAATAACTCTTCTCCAGGTTTGCGTGTAATGTGCATAACAGCTTTCGTTTTGGCTGCCCATTGCCTATACCGGTTACAGAATTGAGAGTATTCCAGACCATCTGGTACAATCTCTTTGTATTCTGTCCACAGAAGGCGTAAATTGACATGTGGCTTGCCTAATTCACGATGAATGTACTCATAATCGGGTTCCTGTTTACGAGCCGTCGGTGTTGCTATTGTAGGATACAATAAATTCATCAGTCCTGAATCATCACAGTTGTCCGGCAGCGGCCACTGAAGATTGTGCTTTTCAGCGCGACGTAACACTTCCCGTACTGTGTTTCTGGTACAGTTGCAGCTTCTGCTGATAGCACTGATGTTGATTCCCATACTCTTGAGTCTTAAGATCTCTTTGATACGAATCATGTTTGACCTCCTCATTGCTTATTCCTCCTGATAGTGATTTTTACAAATCACATTTTATCAGAGGTTTTCCGGTTGCATGGGGTGGTCAAAACGAATCGGAACAGGTGGTTATTTTGAATCGGAATGACTGGTTAAATTGCATCGGAATATCCATCAATGTCAATCAAAGTATCAACAATATCAGGTGGAGGAAATTTCATATCAAATATGATACCAAATCTTTCTTTACCTATATCAAAAAGAAAAGGTGTATACTTCCCACGGCAGGCCTTTCCCAAAAGAAAAGCTTGTCAGAGCGAGCAAAAAAATTTCTGAAGCCCAAAAACGGACGCTGCAAGTATGAGTCAAAAATAGTCCGGCGTTTACATGTTGTTATCCAACCAAACTCCTTACCCTATTATAAGATTTAATTTACAAGCTTCTTTAATTAGATAGTTTTTAATTTGGAAGGTAATAACACTAACTAGTCTAATGACTTAGTAATTCTTCTATAAATTCTTTAACTTTATTTCTGTCCAATATATCATGGCAGAATTGGTTGGAGTAGTTCCTTAAACAACCATAACAACTTGTTCCACCTTCTTTTTCACCGCAGTTGCATCCTGACACGATTTCCAGGGTGGCTTTCAGAACTTCTTCCAAATTGTTTTCGTGTATAATGCGTTTTACATGACCAGCACCGCCAGGGACATTATCAAATAAAACAAGAGCCGGGCTTGTTGGATCGCCTGAATATGCATATAGGCACCCATCAATGTCTGTTCTTTCTATTTCCATGGAATAACTAACCCCTTCCAGAATACCGTATAAAACAGATAACCAAAAGCCTTCCTCATGCCTATGGTAGTTTGTAAAACGGATTTGTAGTATATCCGTATGAAATTCAAAGCCGAGGGCAAGCCTTTCCCAAGACCCATTGCATTTGTCCCCAAAAGGATTCATATGCGGCGTAAAATTTTGGTTACTATTACCTACTACGGCATAACCGCATTTGTGGCATAAGCGAAATCCTTTGTATCTGGCATGGTTAATAATGGCTAGCTTTCCGTTTGCCATGGATATAAGTTCTGCATGGATCCCATTGTAATCAACGTTCAACCTGGTATCTTCAGTGCCGCTTTCGGCATAATATTTTCTTGTAGTATACGTTTTTCTGGGTCTTTCCATAGTAGGGGGTTTTGGGGGTTCGGAAATAAATCCGAACTCAGGAATAACAAAGGTACCTTTATTTCTACCTATCTTGCTGCCGCAGGCGGAACATGTGTCGATTTTTTGCTGATCATCATGAAGTAAACTTTCATATTTCCCGCAATAGTCGCAAATAGCATAATTTCGTTTTACCAGTTCTCTATTGGGCAATTTTTTTAAATAGCGGCTGGTCCATATAAGGCCGCCTGCTATAACTTGGCTTCCAGGAGCATATTCTGACAAAGCTAATGGCATGTCTCGATCTAAATCTAGTTTTTTTGCTTCTTCACCATGATGGTATATTTGCAGATTGACTACATCTACCGGAAAGCCATATTTAGGAAGCACATTTTTTTGGGCTAAAAAATTTATTAGATTTCTGTTTTTAAGGGTGTTTATAGTTTTATGCATTTGATTTGCTTTCAGATACAGCCTCCTGTTTTGGTAATAATCACGCATTTTTTCCAACTGCTTTACATCATCGATAAGTTCAGTCTGCGCCCAAGTGAGTAATCCTTTCTCATTATCTACCAGCTTTTTTACCCAGCCCCATTCATCAATTTCCAGTTGTTTGTGCATATGTTTGGGTACCACAGTTTTAATTGACGCCAGCAAATCTTTTGGATGGTCCATCAAAAATTCTCTAAAAAGTTTTACTCCGTCTTCATAATTGTAAAAAAAGTCTTTTACACTACCGAAGTAATTTTTATGTTCTCTCCAAAATTTAGAAAAGGCTATGGAAAAAATATGCCTTGAAATAATCTTTTCATTTTTTAATTCAAAATACGGAGGCTTGATTTCACCTAATATGAGTCGCTCAGGATTGTTATAATATGTTAGATCATGAGATTTCCGTTGGGAAAACGTCAGTATGAAGGCTGAAGATTTCTTTCTTCTTCCTGCTCTACCTGCTCTTTGTATATAATTGGCAGGAGAAGGAGGGACATTCCTTAAAAAAACAGTTTCTAATTCCCCGACATCTACTCCCAATTCAAAAGTTGTAGAACAGCTTAGTACATTTATACGGCCATCGTTAAACCCTTGCTGGATTTCTGCTGCGGCTTCAGTTGTAAGCTGGGCAGTGTGTTCACTGGTTTCCATCCACATAGGCAATACACTTAGGTAAAGGCTTCTATAATGATTATTTTTGAATAATTCATCAGGATTACATTTTTCCAGCTTTCCGGAACATCTAAAGGTGGGACAAACATCTTTTATGTTGTATAAAGTCAATCTGTGACAAAGGGGACAGTAATACCAGGTTACGGTCTTGTCAATGATCCCTGGTTTTAATTCCCAATAATCGGTCCTTACTCTATAAAGAGTTCCTTCCAGTGAATTGTGTTCTGATGAGAAATAGTCATAAAAAATACTTTGCGGATTATCAAGGCGCAGACCCTTTGACCAAATATCATCCAGTAATTGAGCACATTCTTTTTCTGATATATCGAGGTTTAGTCCATTTTTTGCAAGGCGCATCAAATAATCCAGGCGGGAATTTATGCCCCTATTAGGAGACCACCCGAAAATCCCGCTTTTATCACTTTTTTGTTTAAAGAAATATTCACGGTTTCTGGGTGCAAAAAATTCGTCTTGCGGTGATATATTTGGAGGAAATAAAACTGCAAGGCTTTTCCTGAAACTGTCCATCAGTATTTGGAATAGCATCCAGCTTTCCTCAAAGGTAAGGTCCCAGGGGGCATGCATGAAGGGATTTCTAAAATTTACTTTGGGTTTTGTTAGTGAAAAGCCTAATAGACCTAACCCTTCCAGCCCATTTCGCCTATCAAGCGCGAAAAATTCATATAACACCCATTTCCAGGCTTCATCTTCCAATTGCTGGGGACTTTTATCCGGAAACAATTCTGTTTCTTCCAAATACTTTTTTAAATGGTTGACCAAATCAACCAGACGCCATCTGTTAGATATAACCTTTTCTTTATTCTTTTCCAAAGTCTTAATTATCATTCTGCGGTGTAATATTTGCATATAAGAAGTTTTCAAATACGTGGCAAAAAAAGCTGCGTCCTGACGACTGTCGGAAAACACCAGCAATTGACCGCCTTTTATTTTTTGAGTTTCCGATTCGCAAATAAAAATATCTTCCGCTGATATGGTTCCCCAACCATCATCCTCTATTAGTGATTGTTCTTCTGATATAGTTATTTTTATGTCGGTTCCTTGTTGATAGAGAGCAGTGGCGAGTACACTGGTCACCGAATCAATTCCAAGCAAAAATCTCCAGACAAGGGAACCATGCGGATGCACACTTCCGCAAGCCGGACATTTATGAACCATGCCTTCTTTAGATTTAACTTTAAGCAATTTAACATAATTTTCTTCTCCGCAAGAGCACATTTCACCAACGAGATTTTCTTTATCAATAGTGCCGCACATGCCGCATAGGTTATATTTATCATCATGTTCGTCAAACTGGTACCCCAGGGCTAATTCGTCTTCATTGATAATCTCGTTTACTTGATTATCGCTAATCAGTAAATAGTATTCCAAGCTTGTATCTTCATCGAATTGCAACCTTCCGTGTTGCTTAAGTACTTTTCTGTTCATATCACCAGTAATAGTCCTTCCTACCAAATATAGTTCTCCGCAATTACGGCAAGTAGCTATTTCAAAAACTGGATATTGTCGGTTGTTTAGTGTAAAGTGCTCCCGTTTATCTAAAAATATTGTTACCTCAGGAAACAGGGTTAAATATGCCCCTTCTATTGCCCTGACAAATAAGTGATACCTGGCAGGAAGAAGGGGCCTGTATCCATTTTCGGGAAAAGCCATATTGGCCAGTTGTATTAAAGACACCAATTTATCATGAGAATTTTTTTCTAATGGGAAAATTTTCATTGCTGTTTCATTAAGAAAACAGGGACCTGTTTCCAAATGCTTTTGCAACTCGATTATTCTCTGATCGCCCTTCAATATCTCATAAAGAACTCCATGATAATCATCTTTGTTATTTTTTTCTTTAGCGCCATTAATAACCTGCTCAGGTACCTGGTGCTTCTTAGCTGTTTCCAATAAATCTTCCGCATTAGTTTTGCCGAATGTTTCAATTATAGTGATTAACTTCTCATAAAGGTTTGCATCAGGTTTGCCCCAGCTTTCCTTGGATATTTCAACAGGCAGTCTTTCACCATGAACAATATCTTGTTTTCTTTCATCAAAATCATCCCAGAAAACCTCTTCTCCAAATAGTTTTTCCCCAAACTCAGCTACCTTGTTAAAATCTTTTTTCCCTCGACCGATGGTGGCACTAGTGCCAATAAATCTGATCTTGGGAGATTTGTCGGTTACCACCCTTTCTTTTAATCTCCTAAGCAGCATTGACATCTCAATACCTTTTGCTCCGGTATATGTATGTATTTCATCCAAAACAATATACTTCCAATTACCCGCATAGGGGCCATCAAAGAAATCATTATCGTCAGGCCTAAGTAAGAGGTATTCCAACATGGCATAGTTAGTAATGAGTATATGGGGCGGCTTCTCACGCATTTTTTGCCGCGATAATATCTCATTATTTAGCGGTTCTGCCCCATTAAATATCTTTCTGTACTTATCCTGGGCTTCTTCTTCAGTTTCTTCTGTTTCTCCGGTGTAACTTCCAAAAGTTATATCCGGATAATTGCACAATAAATTTCTTAACCTTTTTAATTGGTCGTTAGCCAAGGCATTCATGGGATATAAAAGCAATGCCCTGACTCCGGGGGATAGCTCTCCCGTTTTTTCTTTTTGAGTAAAAAGGTAATTCAGGATAGGAATCATAAAAATCTCTGTTTTACCACTACCGGTCCCGGTAGCCGCGATTATATTACGTTCTTCGGTTATTATTTTGCGAATTCCCCTTTCTTGATGAAGATAAAGCTCCCTGTCAACGGGCAAATCAGGAGAAGATAGTTTTTTAAATTCATGAGAAAGAATACCTTCTGATATTAACTGATTGATGCTCTTGCCTTTTTTAAAGGGTGGTGTAGCTTCTAAAATAGGTCCTTTAATAAATCTATTCTTTTGGGATAGTTCCTGTATAAAATTTCCCCTAAGATTAGTGTCATTAATATAAAAGGTAGTGGATAAATACTGCAAATATCTTTTTTCAATCTCCTCAGTGGCAGTAATAGGGTTTAATGACATATTTAAAGACCTCCTTTTACAGTTATCGATTTATATAAAAGAACATTTTTCTTGGATCAACATGGCATTTTTTATGCTTTTCTCTTATCTCCCAGAAAAATTCTTTGCATTTTGGGCAATACATTGCACCATCATTATCACAGTCAAGAAGGTATGGCAGGGATCTGTCTTCAATATTTATTATAAATCTTACAGGGTTTGTAAGGATCGGTGATAATAAACCATCAGTATTAACATGATAAAACCACCCTTGATACTCTGTTTCAATCTCTGTTCCTTTTATTGGCTGAATATCCTTTATGAGAGGAGAAGGAAACGCACAATAAAGGTTTTTATTTTTGTCATCAGTAAGAAAAGCAAGTCTAATTCCATGTTTAATAACATTATCAATAGTTTCTACAAAAACGCCAATTTGCACGTCAGCGGTGTTATCCTCGCCGCTTTCAGGCATTATTGCAACAGTGGTGCCCCAAATGTCTAATTCATAGAATTGTATCCTGTAATCTCCATCGGGGAAATTTTCCAATGACTTTACGACAACAACCTCTCTTGTATCACTTCCTAACTCAATATCAAAAAACTTAGTGTTAGAATGAATATCCCATACAGCAATTGCTTTGTTGGTAGCTTTGCCTTTTTCTTCCCATGAAATTCTTAATATTCGTTTATTATCTTCGATCTCATGATTTACTTTGATTTCGCTTACTTCCCATCGAGTACGTACTCTGTTTAGCAATATTGTTGCCAGGTCTTTCTTTTCAGGAAATTCAATAAATACATCCTGAACAGATTTTTTGTTTTCTCTAAATGAATCTTTATATGTAGAAAGATTAAAAGCGGTAATTTTGTTTAATACATTTGAAGTACTCTGTTGTTCCCGATTATTTATGAATAATACTACTTTACTAATGTTATCTATAGGTATAAAAACACTTAGATTCTCAATATCTTCATGCCACAATTCTTTAGTCTCGTAACTCCACATTTCGCTGCTATCATATTTCCAACGGATGGCAGGAACTGATATTTTTATTGGATAAGTAATTCTTCTTTCCTCAATGCTATAGGTTAGCTCTCCAGAAATAGTTTCATTGTTTGGAATAAATCTTACAATGCATGCATTTTTTGATTTGTGTACTTCCATATTATCAGGAAATACCGGTGTAAAATCTATGGGGTATGTAGATTTTATACGCAGAGTTGCGCTGTTTTTTGGTGAACTGGGCTCGTAAGGCTCATAAAACTCTTTGTCGAATTTGAAATAAGTATTGGGCAATATAGAAAAAGAAAATTCATATTTGATGCCCCCTACGCCTCTTTTTTCCAAAATCAATCGATACGAACCATATTTTCCTCCATTATTAAATCTGGAAAGGGGTATTCTTATTATTTCATTATTGATAACTATTAAATCCGTGACTTTATCCAGTACAAAATGTTCTTCTACTTCCCCTTTTTTAAGAATTAAACTCCATAAACGCAATTGCATAATCTTTTCAGAGAAGATAATTTCCGGTGGAAAGTCCATGTATACCGGGGCATCATTTATGGTTATATTATGTAACTTATTTTGACCAATTAATGCTGGCTTTAACCTGTCAGGTTCCCTAAAAAATGTGTATATATTATCATCTTTTATTAAGATGATTTGAGCAATACCAGTTAAATTCAGATAACAGCTTTTATAGCCAGACCATTTATCGTATAGATTTTCCTCGCCTTCTATTATTTCAGAAGGTTCTATCATAATATTGTGTTCCAAAATGATTATTGACCTATCATCAACGAACATTTTGTCTATGTTTATTTTTTTCCCTTTTTGATCAAATAAAATAAAAGGAATATCCTCATTCATCATGGGTATTATCCAAGTTTTAATATTACTGTTGCCGCATTCCAGAACGACAGTATAGTTTTTCGCAGATTCAATGAGGTTGATAGTTGCTTCTTCAGTTAATAAACAACCATCTTTTGAATAAAGTCTCAGTTCTTCTTGTTTTAATAAGTCCTGGAAATCACCTTTATATATTTTAATTACTATTTTATCCTCCAAAAGCAAAGTCTTTGATAATCTCTGTTCCGGAATGCTTAACTTGATTTCTTTTAAGTCTGAATCATAGTATATAGCCGGTGTTCTAAATAAATGCTCCTGCTGAGCGTTTTCAAACTTTTCTATTTTTCCAATTTCCTCTTTGAGTTTTATGATCCATTCCTTTGCCGATTCTTGTATATGGGATGGCAGTTTTACTTGTTTTATATCTTCTTCATATAACAACTTTTTTAACATATTGGCAGTTTCATAAACAAAATCTTCCGCTATGCTTTCGCCAAAGTAGATAAATTTCTTAGCCGATTCGTTTAAATTGTACAGGAGAGGCTCAGGATAACTTTTAATCTTTTTTTCAGTAGCCATAATATATTCGCTGAGTTCATTTTTATTCATTTTAAGTTCTTCAATTTGATTATTAAGCATGTTTATATCCTGGATGGTTTCAAAAATTTCAGTAGGTATTTCAGTCTTAATTTTCCCACTGATTTGCGACAGGTATTTTCTATAATTTCTTTGTTCTGCAAGTATTTCTTTTCCTTTTGCTAAAACGCCTTTCCCCAGCGCTACCAGATTTGTTTTATAATCAATTAAATTTTTTTCCAGAACATTAAGCTTATGAACTTGCGAATTTATTTCCTCTTCTAGTTTTAAGGTAAAATTATTACCGTTAACAAGGAGGTTTGATAAAGCTTCTCCTGCCGCAATCTCTAAAAAGCTAACTTCCAACTGTTCCAGGATAATCTCTAATTTTTCTACCTCTTCCTTGTATGAGAAATATTCATTAAATAAATTGCGTAAATTTTTTATAGTATTATATACTTCGTGGATATCTTTCAAAACATCTTCCTTGAATGGAATATTTGCGACTAATTCTTTTATTTCCGATATGTAAATTTCCTCTTTGCTTTTTTTACCGAAAAGTTTTTGAAAAATTTTAAGAATAAATAACTTTATAATATTATCTTTTGATAAAGAAGCATATTTTTCATATGCTGCCTCTAGTTTATGAAAAGGCAATGCCAGTATTTCCTTGCCAAGTATATCGGTTATCGGGACCTTCAACTTTCCAGTGAACAGTTCAATATCTCCGGTGATTTTATTCAAAGCTAGCTGTTTGGCGGATAAATTAGTGTTATGCTCGGAGCGTTCCGCTAAATAATCTTTAACGGGTTTTAAAAGGCTTCGTTTTTCATAGAGTTCTTGTTTTAACTTTTCTATTTCTGCTATCGTATTTTCCATGAAGTTTTCCGGTAATTCAAGTAGACTCGAGAGTTCATCAGTATCAAAAATATTCTCCGATATTTCCTTAGCCTTTTCATACAAAGACCAGTGTTTTTTTATATTTTCGTATTTGGCTAATTCCTCATTTACCTTCTTCAATTTTTCTTTGGTATCATCCAGTTCTCTTTGTGTTTCCAACCTTCCAAAATGGTCTTCTCTCCATAATCTTACCGTATTCTTAATATATTCTTTTGAAAGGTTGTCCTCGAAATTGTCAGCGAATAAATCAAGGATAACATCAAAAAAATTCTCCAGATAGTTATCAGGAATTCGGCCATGGATCAAAATCGGCGTAACATATTTTAACCCGGGAGCATAAAACTTGGCTAAGTTATAATAATCAAGGGTTTTTAAAAAGGAGTTGCCGAAAATTCCCTGCCATCTTGGATCATTGCCTGGAAGCTCTAAAGCTTTTTGAACAGCCGACCAATAATTGCCTTCATTGTACTCTTTTATTCCTATCCTTACTAAAAAAACTGCTAATGATAACGGTGCTCTACTGTTTAGATAAACATAACCATGTTCTTTAATGTAATCTTTTAATTTTTGCTGTAAATCCATGAACTCATTTTCTGTTAATTCAATATCACCCAACAATTCTGTGTTTTGTACAGACAATGCAAAACGCTTTTCCCACTCAGTAAGGTCTATCATTAGCACTCTCTCCTTACACGCTTGGAACCGTTTTTATTGATATAAGCTAACAGCTAACTATAATTTTTATTTACCCTACATCCAGCTACATCCCAAGCTGTGACCAATCCTAATATTTTTTCATTCGGATCTCCATTTTTAGTTATAAATACCACAGCTAATCTTTTTCCTTCTTTAAGCTCATTGGCAAACATTTCTTCTATATCTATAACCAAAGTATCTTTATGAACAAATACAAAAGATTCACTCTCATGCTTATCAATAGGTATAAACTCAGAGAACTCTCTAATTTTCGCATCCCTTTCCAATAAAAGCTAATAAATCTTCCATATAAAGTTTAAAAACTTTATTTTTTTGAGCCATTTGTCTTATTAAATCACTATGCCATACCCGTTCATAATCATTATAATTGAGTTTCTTTCTCATAAATGCATCAAGCTCATTATAAAGAGTAATAAAATAATCAAAATTTGTTTTATTGCATCTAAACTCACCCCTTCTAATAAAAATTACTTTTATAGTAAATCATGTTTTCTACTGCAATGATGATCTCGCTACGAAAATCTTTGACTCGCTCTTCAATACGCTCTAAATAATCTTCTCCCAAGAACCGTCTAAGGGTTTCCAGTTCTTTACGAAAGCGCGCCAAACCTTCTTTAGACACCTTGCCGTTCATCTCTGTCACTGTCAACCGGCGCAGCGTATATTTTGGCAACGTTTGGAATTCCTTTATATCCCGAATCAGCGTGTTTATAAAAGGTATATATTCTTCCAGTTCAGCAGCATGGTTAGCCAATGCGCTGCGCAGATTATTTTCAGCCTTTGCAATTAATGACTGCTCACTGCGTGGCATCAATGTTTGCTCCCTGAAAACCTTGACTTTTTCATAAGCTAGCCAGAATCTGGAGCTTAGCGATTCACGCGGTGTTTCAGGTTGACATTGTACATATTGCAGTGCTTCTTCAAAAAGCAGCGGATGCACTTCAAACTTATCACTGGCCGTATCTAGTACTGTGTGAATAAAAAGTTGCAGTCCTTTTCTGCGGAATACCAGCAATTGATTTTGCTCTGCCAGTTTCGCAGTTTTGACGCGGGCAGGAAAATCTGCCAACCCGCTGACAATGCCCGGATATTTATCCTTTATGGAGTAAAACTCCTTGCGGATGGCGGTAAGAAGGCTTTCTTCCTCCTCTTCCTCAGGATTACGGTTTATACGTTTGAAAAGTTCAGCGGGTGAAGGTGTCTCTTCGGGTGCAAAAATCTTCGCATCTTCACCCAGGGTGTTATGAATTAAAAACATTTTTTGTGCGGCAATTTCGCGGCTTTTAACCACTTCAGCACCCTGTTCGGTAGGGAAAAAATTATATATATACAAAGATTTGAAGACCTTGTGCCCAATGCGGTTTATACGTCCCAGCCGCTGAATCACCCGGGTAGGATTCCAGGGAATATCGTAATTAATAACAGCACCGGCCCTGTTCAGGTTAACACCTTCCGAAAACTTATCAGTAGCTATCAGTATATCAAAATCATCACGTTGCTCTTTTACAGGATAACTTGCATCAAAGTTTGCATAGAGATCATCAAAAAATTGTTTGCTGAGCTGACCTTTAGCAACCAGTATACGTCCCGGGAAAGCATTTTCCAATAATGGAGCAATGTGTTCTACTGTATCCAGGTATTCACTGAAAATAACCACCTTTCGGCGAGGCTCGGTTGCTTTAGCCTGGGTTTTTAATATTTTCCGCACAGCTTTTATAAGACATTTGCTCTTCGGGTCGTTAGTTACAAGCCCAAGTTCATCCACTCGTTTTGCAATAAGTTTGAATAATTCCAGGTCAGATTGTATATCATTATGGAATTGATCAGGCTCATCAAATTCTTCTATTACATAAACCCTATCGTGGCGCGGGTTAAGATTCACTTCCTCTGCAAGGCGTTCAGCAAATTGATTAAGCACTTCTTCAATTGTTTCCTCATCCTCATCCCAAATCTTTTCAATTAAGTCCCGGTCCAGAATGTACCTGCCTGTTTTTTTGATAAAATTTAAAACAATTGAGTGAATATTGATAAAATTTTCTACGCTTTTAATAAAAGCACCAAAGGAACTTTCAAAACGTTTAACCAATAACCTGCGCATGAATTCATACAGGTTACGCTGCTGTTGAAAAGTAAAGTTTCCTTCTTCGTCCAGTTTATCTAACTCACGGCGGTTCTCATATGCATAAGGCTGGTATATAGCCCCTCTAAACTTTCCGTCTTCTCCAAAATACTCATTAATCACCTGGTTATAGAAGGCAGACTGTTCAGGCGTTAACTCGTAGAAAAGCTCAATAGGGTCTTCCACCTCAGAAAGTTCATTAAGTTCTTGGCTGTATATCGGATCATTTTTAAGGTCTAATCGGTTACGTCTAATTACGATAGGTTCTATCACCGCTCGGATCTCATCCGCCATTTGCCTGACTCTACGCTTTGTTCGTGTAATATCAATGGGTGGAGGGAGTTCAAAAATTTCGGTGTAATATCTTTCAGCCCTGGTCTGCTTTTCACCACCAGCATTGTGATAACGTAGAATATACGAAAGCATACGGAACTCTCTGTTGTAACGGGCAAAGCGGGCAGAGAGCCTTTCGTCCAGAGTCAGTGTTGATTTACCTGGTGGAATAAAGAGTTTCAACAGGGCAAATATATCTGCCGGGGCATTGTTGAACGGAGTTGCCGTAAGGAGGATAACATTCCGATTAGCACAGATCTGGCTCAATCGTTCATAAGCTTCGGTGTCTTCGTTTCTGAAACGATGCGCTTCATCAACAATAATAGTATTAATGTCATCACCATACTGTGAAAGGTATTCCTGAACATCATCCAGTTTTCCTATGGAACGGACATCCCAGTCATATAGACCAAAATCGTTCAGGTATTTATACCAGCCGGTAGATTTAGTGTCCTCATCACCAATCAGAGCCGGAGGACAGATAACCAAACCTCTGCCGTTTCGCTCCCGCGCCAGCCAACTGGCAATAACCGACTTCCCTAAACCAACAACATCAGCCAAAATAACTCCGCCATATTCTTCAAGGACGGTCAGCGCTTGTTGCACAGCATCTTCCTGATAACGGAAAATTTTATAACCGCGTTCTTCCATAAGGTTCTTGATCTGCGGACGAAGCGCCTTTTGTTCCATTAGGTCAAGATAAGTTTTTAGCACAAGAACATAAGCTTCAAACGGGGTTACCTCAGCAACTTGGGTCTGACGACGGATGATACGGATAATCTGTTCCCTACGTTCATTTAGTTCACTTATTGGTATAGCCGTATTCCATAAATTATCGAAGTACGCTTCTGCATCCTCCCAGCCATAATCACCAATTTCCACATTAAACTCATGTTGCCCTAAAAGGCCGCTACGGGTTAAATTACTTGAACCGGTTATAAAACGTCCAGGTGCATTAACAAGCGATTGTCCTGCCTCATCAAGACGGAACAAATAGAGTTTGGCATGATTCGGATCAAATGTTTTGCGTATTTGCAATTGGCCATTTTCTAAAAGGTGTATAAAGAAATCGACTTGTTCGTAAAATTCCTGTGTATCCAAGGCCTCATCCTGCAATGCAGTGCGCAGAGAAACAAAAAATCGACTAACAAGCTCATGTTGGGTACAGGTGTTCACATTAGGGTTGGATATCTCTAACACGCTGCCAAGATGTATATCTGTATCAAGTCCAACCAAAATTTTTATATTCAAATCATTGCGTGCTTTCAGTGCTTCATAAAGCTCACGCCAACCCGAAAAATAGAAGAAGCCTACCAGGAATTTCAGTTCCTGGCTATATTTGATAAGTGTATGGATTCTGCCTTTAAGACTATGTTGTTGGGCATTGGTTATGAAATTATTAGCCATTTCGCCCCACACTCCTTGCCTTGCTTATACGTTCCCAAACTAACTGGCAAACAGCACGATATACTTCCTTTCGTTCTTCTTCAGTTAAACCTAAAGCATTAAAAACTATATCATCGAGTGCCTTTCGGTATGTTACTGGATTTGGTTCTTGATCAGCAATAGGAATTCCAGATTCAGGATTTATTCCGCACTCTTGAAAAATTGTTAAATGCTTATTGTTTAATATTTCCTTCGATTCATTAGTTCTGATATTTATTAATTTCATACGCTCCAATTCATATGTCTGTATTTTCATCAATCCTCCGCCAAAATTTGTTCTACCAATAACATTTTGAAATAAAAAGAATACTGTTGAGTTCAAACTGACCGCATAATCCTTACCTAGATATACATCATGAAAATTATCACTAAAATATAAGTGTCCTACAAACGTTCTACCCACATCATGGATTAGGTAATTAAAATGTAAACCCGATAAATCTCGTTCCCCCAAGTCCCACCATCTATTACGGTTTAGGAGTGTAGGCCGAAGATGGTACTCCTGCTCTTCACCCCATTCGATATACTTTAATGCACGGATACCTTTCAATTCGGTTTTATCCTTATGGCACATAAAAATACGGTATCTCATATCCTCAGGGTTGATTACGATGCTGCGGCACTCACGTGGGCTTTTAATGACGGGCTTCAAAAACTCCTCTTCAATTTCCCCTTCCCAGCCAGCACCGTTACGAACGCGTAACAAACCAGGCCGAGAGCCTGGACAAAGTGGTTCCAAATAGAAAAAGTCATTTGCACCGGTAGTAAAACCACGACGTACTTCAGCAATATCACCCAGGCGTACCAGCCTGCCATTACCCTTTTCGAGAATGGTAAAGAAAATGTCCGGGGCACGCAGGTATTTACCACCCCACTTGTCACCCAAATACTTTCCAAGCCGGCCAACATTTTTACTAAGCATCGAATAATTATTCAAATCAGATGATTCTTGAATTATTTCTGATCCTTCCTCCAATAATTCGCTTACAGTTAATGGAGATACGCGAAAACTATCATTTTTAATGATCTTTTCTGCATGCTCAATTGCCAGCATGTTGTCGGAAAGAACAACATTTTCAAAGGGCTGTTTAAAGGCCACAAACTTCACGGTATGATCTTTCTTAACTCTCCCCGGTGCACCCGTAACAGTGATAATTGTATTAATATCGGCACGGACAAAGGATCTACGGGCATGATTGTCAATAACAAAGTAAAGTGGTGCCTGACGTAGAAAGAATTCCTGCAGCCAAGTGCCATAGTCTACATCCAGCCAGGAATTTGAACAAATAAAAACGTGTATACCCTTGCGGTTGAGTAAACGCAACGAACGTATATAGAAATATGTATACAGATCTGAACGGCCGCTGGGTCTTCGTCCTTCTCTGAATTGGCCTACCTGCCACTCGGATAGAGCAAAATAATCCGGGAAATCGATCCGCAGCATCTCTAGCAATGCTTCTTTATATGCTTGAGAATCGAGATGGCAGTTAGGATCACTAATATCCTCCTGGCGTAAATATGGTGGATTTCCAATGATAATATCGAAGCCGCCGTGTTCAAAAAAGATCTCGGAAAACTCAATACTCCAAATAAAAGGACGCTCATCTTTCAAATTTCGCTTTTGTTCAATGAGTTCACCGATTTCTGCATTTAACCGTTCAATTTCAATTTTAAAATCCAACTCAGTTTGCTCTGTACTTGTTTCTAAAAATGTTTGCTGCTTATGCTTAGATTGGTTTAAAATCCGGATTCTTTCCTGGCGTTGATTAATTTCTTCATTCAGGACATCTCGGAAAATGGCCGTTTCTTCATGTTCAATCAACCGATAATTTTGGCTTTTATTATAGAAAAAATCGTGTTTCATCTGTTTTAGATGTGTAATTCTTCGCTTTAGACCTTGAGGAAGGTTAACATAGCCCTTCACAGGGAAAGTGTTGCCGCCAATACGCTGTACAAGAGAGTCGCCGGTACGTACCTTAAATGTTAGGTTAGGCAGCAACGGTTCACATGAAGTTTTGTCTTCATCAGGCATGTCCACAAAAAGGGTCAACCAAAGGCGCAGGTGGTTTATCCACACCGCCCAGCGTTTTACCTCCACACCGTAGAGTGAGTGGGCTATAATAGATTTCTTTCGCTCGAAATGAGAAGGAGCTCCATTTTTAAGGTCATCGGGAGTGTTGTTTCGAGAATACAGGTTTTCCAGCACCTGATCCAGCACTTGCAACATACCAACTTCAAAAGCTCCCGAACCAGCAGCAGGGTCACATACAGTGACGCTTTCCAAACGCTCAATCAGTGAGCGGATTTCTTTAGGAGAAAAATCGCCCTGTTTCTGGTATTCGTCGTAAGTCTCTCCTGTACCTGCTTCTCTGAAAAAAAGACGATACAGGTCTGTTTTTCCGATGCCTGTTGTTTGTTCCAACTGCTTTACCAGAGCCAACCTACACATCAGGTCTACTTCCTCTCGCGGCGTATAAACCGCTCCTTGCTCCTTGTTCGTGATTCGTTCGAAGATAATGCCTAAAAATTCGGGGTTTAGTTCCAGTTCCTCGTCATAGAGTTCGTTCTCTTCAACAGTGAAATTATACTGGAAAAGGAAGTCAAAGAACTTGTCGATGGGCTCATCGGGAATCCAAAGCCCAAGATCATCCAAGTTCTTCTTTCGCTTGAACAGCTCACCGTTTAGATATGGAGCCATCTGAAGTACTTTTTGTGTTTCTGCAGAAAACGGGGCATGGCCGTATGCAACCTTACGTCCGGGTGGTGAGCTGAGTGCTTCGAAAAAAAGCGGTTCCAGCCAATCCCTATAAAAAGTATCAGTATTGCCTGATTGCCGGTATTCTTCCCAAAAGTGTTGCATGAATTTAGAATTGTTGCCAAGCCATCCTTTTTTTTGTACAAAGCCCAGAAATATAATTCGGATAGCAAAAAGTAGGGCGAGGTCATCTTTAAGAGATAATTCATCGGTACCCTGCACGGCAGCGGCTAGATCATCAAATCTGTCCTTAAAATCTTTATAGAATTCATCTGAAACAGCTTCAATGGAAAAGGTCTCTAAAATACCTGAAAGATCTGAAAAATTGGCGCGCTGCATTTGCTGTAAAAAGGTTTTGTTTGGAAGTTCCGGATCTATGAAAAAGGTATACCGTCTGAAGGTACTATACAGCCGTTGCGTTCCTTGGTAATTAATCGTTACCAGCGAGAATCTGAAACGACCGACATTATCGTAAAAAGCAAAAATACCGGCATTGTGGTTACTGTGCCTGAGAATATCCTTAATAAAGTCATATTGCTTGCGTTTGCCCGAACGAGCGGTAAGCTCATCTTTAACTCGTACAGCTCCTGCAACTACTGTTTGAGTATCTGAAATTTCAATGACACCGATTTGAACAGCATTATCAAATGAATTGTCGGTAATAAAACTATCAAGGGAACCTTCCATCGGTCTGTAATTGGGTACCACAAGGCGCAAAGTATTGGTCAGACGTTCAGGTGTGAACGACTTGCAAAGGTTCTCCCATATATTTAACATCGCCGTCACCTCTTTATGTAAAATAAAAGCAAGCTATATATCCCAGGGAAAGTTATTATTTATTAAAACTGAATAAAAGTTATGTTTACATTTTATCATCTATTTGAATACAGAACAATCCATTATTTGATAATAATAACTTGTAAACCTTTACCATGCGTAGTAAAGACTGTTTACAATTTTATCTCAAACACTCGATCCTTTTAGATGAAACTAATATTATTATAACAGATAAGCATGAAATATGATGTCATATGTCATATATTGGTTAAATAATATTTTATCATTAAGCTTTTTGTGTATCCGGAAATGCTCATATAAGATAATGACGATTATACCCCTTTTACACATCCGATTATCGATTGCGTTGCTAGGATCATCACTTTTACGGCAAGCAATACCTCAAGCGGTATAAAATAAAAAAATAATAAGCATCGCCCTTCAAGTTTAATAAGTTCTGTTCATTAACCCATAAAAACGCAGAAATACCGTCACTATCAAAGAAAAGCGAATCAGTCATTTAATTCGCCTCCTTCTAATTCATCACCGTAAACAAGATCAGGTCTAAAAGCTGACAGTAACAGTTGCTCGTACTTACCTGTTGAGATAAGGTCCTTTTCAAAAAGTTTTTTTGCTTGAAAGGTCCCTGCCTCCGGCATTTGCATCGGTGGCAAGGACCCTAATAGATTAATCAATCCGAATTAATCTGATCAATAATTCTTATACAAACATTGCCTGAATGATCTGTTTTGGAGATTTAATGTTTTCTTCACCGATCAAATCAGCCAAAGCTCGATCTGTTTCTTCTGCCCAGCCGTTTATAAAACCGGGCTGCCTCATACCGGAATCCCATCTTTTCGCTTCTTCCGATACTCCAATCTCGGTAAGATAAGCGGAATACTCTTCTACTGTCGCTTCTATATATTCAACTTTTTTACCGGTTATCTCCGTCAGGATTTCAGCAATATCTTTATACGAATAGGCTTGCGGAGCAGTAATTTCATAAATCTTATTGGTGTGACCTTCACTGGTCAGGACAACTACCGCCGCTTTCGCCATATCATCACGCGACACAAAGTTGATCTTTTTCCCCTGCGTAAGTGAGTAAAGTTTTCCTTTTTCAACCGCGCGTTTCAATTCCTGCGGGACAAGGTAATATTCCGTGTAAAATGTGTTGCGAAGAAAAGTGTAAGGAATGCCCGCAGCTTTTATAGCATGTTCTGTAGCAAGATGGACATCTTCCAATCCGAAACGGGCGCGTTCCGGATAAGCCAGACTCGTATAAACAATATGCTTAACACCTGCTTTTCGTGCTGCATCCACAACAACCAAGTGATCCTGAATACGCTTTAAGCTGTCCCTATCGATGCCGGATATGAAAAGCAGCTTTTCCGCATCAGCTAAAACTTCAGGACCAAAAGAGAATTCGGACATAAGGATGTGGATAAGGCATGAGTTGGAAACATAATGCCGGTTTTGGAAGCCAGAGGACATATCTGCTTTTCGGGCAATCGCGGGTTATTTGCTTTAGCGGAAAAATAAGGATATAATTTTTATATGGAATAATATGCCGCAGCAGATGAAACAAAACCAGATTTTGAGCGTATTTATTAATGAGGTGTCTATATTGGCTGAAATAAATGAAAACGCAGTAACCATACTGGTGTCTGGTGATTCAATATCTAAGGGAGTAATTTACGACGAAAGCAAGAATAAATATTCGATACTTCAGGAAAATTACGTTGAGTTGCTCCGTAATAAATTAAACGGCATCATATATAATTCCTCCCGGTTCGGCAACACGATAATTAAGGGAATTCAAAAGCTTAAAGACAGTATTTTCAAGCATAAACCCGATATTGTGCTTATTGAATACGGCGGAAATGACTGCGACTTTAACTGGGACGAGATATCAAGAGATCCTTTTGCCGACCATACTCCGCGAACTACCTTTGAGAAGTTTGAAAAAACGCTTTTTGATGCTGTAAGTTTTGTCAAAGAAAAAGGCATTACCCCGGTATTGATGAATCTTCCGCCGCTGAATGCCGACAGGTACTTGGACTGGATAAGCAAAAACAACCCGATTGCTAAAACGAATATTTTAAAATGGCTTGGAAGCGTAACAAAGATATACTGGTGGCAGGAGCGCTATAACTCTGTTATTGTAAGGATTGCGGAAGAAACAAAAACACTGTGGATCGATATACGGAGCGCATTTTTAAGATTTCCCGACTTTTCAGAGCTGTTATGCGTTGACGGCATACATCCTAATCGCGACGGCCACGTTGTCATTGCAGAAGAAATTATCAGCTTTATTAAATCAGGCTATAGGCATTTACTCAATTAACAACTTTTCGATATCTTACATCCTTTTCCACAGAAGGTACAGCGGAATTGATACGCTCGCTAAGGCAAGCAGCAGAAGCGCGATTCCGCCTTTTATATTCTTATCTTTAATCGTCCATATCCCGTAACTTACCGTATATATTGCATTCCAGCATAAAACAGCAATGATAAGAACAATTACTACGATATTCATTTATCCTTTCCTTTCATATGCGATAACGGAACCTGGTTTGTCATTACCCCGGAACGCCGCACCAAGACCTTTACATCAACATTAAATTCTGCTTTTGGATATTTATCCATCCATTTGAACGCTATCCAATCATCCCATAAAAGGAAGGTCTTTTTTAGCGGTCTTCCCGTGGCGCATATATCGCTTTTAAACTCGTCACGGGTTTTTATTAAAAACTCGGTAACATTCCTTTTTATATAATCAGATACGAACTGCTCAAGTTCAGTCAAACCTTCTCCCGTTGAATAATCCTGGTCACCGTCAATCGAAAGAATATCTCCTTCAAGAAACACACTAACGTCAATTATTGGCTTGCTGCCTTTCATTCTTGTTTTTATCGAAGGTCTTCTTGCCGTGCCGAGGCGCAATGAAACATACTTTTTATCTTCTTCCATTCCTTGAAATTCTCCCGGCATATAGGTATCGCTTTCTTCCGGGTCCGGAAGCGTAAAATAGACACGTCCAAGCTGTCCCGTAACAATTAGAAAGTTAAGAACATCCCTGCCGTTCATTTCGCCTACCATTTTATCTCCTCTGAATACGGCAAGCCCCATGTTTGACGATTTGGTATCGGATATAATCGGAATATCTCCGGCTTTATAATTGCCTTCCGAAGTAAAGCCATTTTCCCTTTTTATTTCTGACAAAATGCTTTTAAATTCAGAACTGTCATTAAAGTCGTTAATATCCAATAAGGCTGCTACAGGCTGGCTGCATGTGCATTCCATGTTCAGATAAAAATATTCCAGTTCGCTTTTTGAAGAATATCCCGTATATTTGTACGATACCATGAATAACTCGAAAAATTTAGCCGGATTTATTTCAAGCACCGGTTTAACGGCATTAAGAAAATCTTCGGCTCTGCCTCTTGATATTCCAATATACGTATTCGGCCTGAATTCGCGAAAGCGGATAAATGCATTGATGTACTTTTCCACTCCTTCCTGCGCGACCTCTTTCGATATTAAAATAAGCTTTGTATGCGAGAAGTTGATACGTTTGCTGATTAGCGAGTTTACTATGCTCACGCCGCCGTAAATAGTCGGCGCCTCCACGATTATTAGTGTTGTTGATTTATCGACTTCTCCAATCTCTCCTCCAACGCCGACTGAAATCGGAACAGCGATTAAGAATGAAAGTATCATATTCCCTTCCGATCCTTTGTCAATACCAAGCGATACGACATATGCCATTTCATCGACCTCAATACTGTCGAAACAACCGGACATGGGAAAAAAAGCTAATAACAGCACAACGGAAAGCACTGCTCTATTGATTCTTCGCTTCATTCGATATGTTTCTCCTTTCGTTTTTTGCCCGGACGGAAGCGGCAATAAGCAAGAATAACGGGACAACAATCGTTGTAATCCAGGCATAATTCCGGAAAATATCCCTTTGCAGGCGAAGGGCCGAATAAAGGTTTTCGGGAATAAAAGCTATACTGAAAATAAGGATAGTAAAAGGAATAAGCAGCGGTTTTTGCTCTTTTAAACCGAATGATTTTTTAAACAGGTAAGATATAACATACAAACCGGAGCTTAAGTATAAAAACGCGCTCGATGCCCATACGAGGATGAAAATTGCCTCTATACGCGAAAGAAACCTTCCGATTCCGATTGAACGGGCAAGCTGATATATCGGCAGAAAAAACTCGGTAGCCATGGGATATTGATAAACAAGCATATAAGTTAACGTACTGAAAGTAAAAAAGAAACCCGACACCAAAACAGCGTATTTGCCGATGCCCGCATAATTAGCTTTGTCATTTAAAAAAGGTATTATAAACAATAATATGGTCAACTCGGTGTACATTGAAATATTTGGTATTGTCTTTTTAATTATTGCAACAGGTCCCGGGCCCAGCCACGGGGCAATTTTGCTTAACTCAAACCGGGGTATCGACAGCAAAAGGATAATTATAAACGCGAAAGCAAGTACAGGAACCGATAACGCGTGGAGCCTTGCAATAGTTTCTATTCCGAGAAATGCGCCGGTGAGCATTCCGATACAGAACATTATAATTATGATGCTAATAGGTGTGGTTGTCAGGCTGATCACCTTAATATCTTCCGCGAACTCCCTCAATACGATGGAAATCAGGTAAAGATACTGAAGCATGAACAACATTCCCGCGATTATTTTTCCCGCCTTTCCAACTCCCGATTCGGCAACATCCAGGATATCGCTTCGCGGAAATTTCTTGTATAGTTTTGCCGTAACTATAATAAAAACACATACCGTTACGATTACAAGGAGCACCATTATCCACGCAGCAGTGCCGGCATCTTCAGCTGCGTTTCTCGGAAAATCCAATATTATTTTCGAGCAAAACAAGTTTATTAAAAGACAAAACGCCTCGAAATTACCTATTGCTATCTTCTGTTTCATTTGAATCTGCTCCCTTCCTGCGCTTTATCCATCCCCTGCTTATATGCGGCTGCTGACTGATGTCCTTCGGGTTAATAAAATCCGGGCGATCTTCCTCTTTCCATAAAGGTGTTTTCAGAATTACATTTGTTCTTATTCCTGTAGTCTTCGGAGCAAAAGGCGCCATGAACGGAACACCGAACGATTTTGCATCGACAAGCACAAGCAGATGTATAAAAATACCTAAAGATATTCCCAATAACCCCGAAAAACCCGCGAGAAAAAGATAAATAAACCTTAACGCGCGGAACGAGTAACCAAGTGAAAAGTCAGGTATTGCAAATGAGCCTATCGCCGTAACAGCGACAATAATTATCAGGATAGG
>LFRV01000071.1 GCA_001512485.1 Clostridiales bacterium DTU069
TAACAATGAAAAAACTGTCAGGTAGAGTTTTTATTTACACACTCTATCTGACAGTCTCCAAATAAAAAATTCAGGATGTTGTCTTTTCTTCTTTTCCCTACAGTAAATTGACGCTATCTTCGTAGTATGAAATAATTGACTATAATCGTATTTCACAGTAATATAATCATATCCGGCAGGAGAGTTTTTCTCTAAAGGTGGTGGACAAATGAAAAAGCTTCTTAAAACTCTTATGAGACCGACCCTAAACCGCCTTGGTTGTTTCCCTGCAGTAGGGTGGTGGTGAAAAGATTCGTCAGGGGTAAATGACGAATGGGGGTTTTCCCTCGCGGTTACTCCAGATATATTCAAGCAGCAATATATGCTGCTTTTTATTTTACCATTTTTACAACACTCTAAATTCATTGTACGAATTACAAGCCTTTCATCCATTTTCCATAAAGCCAAATCGCAGCAGCTTTCCTATATCACTCATATTAATGCCTTCAGCGTTTTATATAAGAGTTATTATCAATTTCTTTAAAAGGTTTGTTGTCACAATATAGTATTGTATAATTAAAAACAGAGATTAGATAAACGGTTAATGATATATAGGGTGGAATTATTATGGACTTTGATTTTATTGCCATTGATTTTGAAATCGCAAACTATAACCTTAATAGCGCTTGCGCCATTGGCATTGCTGCGGTAAAAAATTTGGAGATTGTAGAATCAAAGTATTTTCTTATTTGTCCGCCATCCAGGAAATTTGACAGGAGATGTGTTGCCGTTCACGGGATCACTTATGAAGATGTAAAATCATCGCCGAAGTTTCCCGAAGTCTGGGCTCAAATCAGGACATGCTTTGAAGAGAATTATGTTATAGCTCATAATGCAAAATTTGATATGTCCGTTCTTAAAAACTGCCTGATTGAGTATGGTCTGGATATTCCCGATTTTAAATATTTCTGCAGCATTAAAATCAGTTCGAAGGCATGTAAAAATGTCGGCAAATCTCTTAAAGAGCGGACCAAATGTTTCGGCATTGAATTAGATAATCACCATAATGCTTTATGTGATGCAAAAGCATGTGCCCAACTCGTTATAGAAACAGTTAAAAGATGCGGAAAGAAATCGTTTGAAAGCTTTATAAAAACATATTCAAGCATTAAACCGGAAGAATTTAAAGACCTGGAACATCAGGTTACTTTTATAGAGCGCAACAGGTATAAACACTTTGAAAGGATTTCTGTTTCCGAAATTGCCGCTGCTGCCGAAACTTTTAACAAAACGCATCCGCTTTTTGGGAAAAATATCGTTTTTACAGGCGAGTTACGTACCATGGATCGTAGGACAGCCATGCAAAAAGCAGTTAATGTAGGCGCCGTACTAAAAACCGGCGTTTCAAAAAATACGGACTTTCTGGTTGCCGGTGTCCAGGATAAGAGCATTGTCGGGGATGACGGCTTAAGCAGCAAGTTAAAAACAGCTTATAAACTGATAGATGAAGGATATGACATAAAAATAATTAATGAGGATGAGTTTTTAAGATTACTTGAAGGCTGATATGATTAATCACTTATAAAATAATTCCAAAGACTGATCTTCACCAAATAATTCAATTCCGAAAGGCATTTCGTCTATTGTCTAATTTCATTTATTACGTCACCTTATTTATGTAAATATCATAGGATGTACTATGATTCTTATAAAAGAAAGGTGAATCTGTATGAAAGAAAAAGAAACCTTGATTTTTTCCGGCAACTGCTGCTCAGGACAAAGCATCGGCATCCCGGTAATGCCTGATAACCCCCAGCTTGCTCAGGCCTATATCCCGTACCAGATATACAATGGAATTATGTCCCCTATGGAGGGACTTAGCAAAGGCACTGTTTTTCCTGAACTATATCGGCCTTATCCCGGCAAATAATTTTTAGAAAGGAGCGAAGATATATGGATGAACGCCAAAAACTTTTGGAACAAATAATGGCTTATGATTTTTGCATGATTGACTTAGGTCTATTCCTTGATACACATCCATCCGACGCAAATGCGCTTAATGATTTCCGAACCTGTTACATGGAATCGGAAAAACTGCGAAAGCAATATGAAGAAAAATATGGTCCGATTAATCAAAGATTCCTGCCTAATCCCCGGTGCTGGCAGTGGATTGATGATCCGTGGCCTTGGGCAAAGGAGGCTTAGCTATGTGGTATTATGATAAAAAACTCGAATACCCGATTAACATAAAAAAATGCGACCCCCGAATGGCAAAATATATAATCTCGCAATACGGCGGACCTGACGGAGAACTTGCTGCTTCTCTTCGTTATCTGAGCCAGCGGTTTCACATGCCTACAAAAGAAACACGGGCAATATTAAACGATATTGGTACGGAGGAACTGGCACATCTTGAAATGGTCGGAACAATGGTTCACCAGCTTACAAAAGGCGTATCGGCAGATGTTATGGAAAAAGCAGGGCTTGGAGACTTTTATACCGATCACGACAACGCTGTTTATCCTATGAGCGCCGCAGGAAATCCTTTTACGGCAGCATATATTCAATCCAAGGGTGACGTTATAGCGGATTTGGTGGAAGACCTCGCTGCTGAACAGAAAGCGCGCGCAACATACGAAAACCTCATAAGACTGACTGACGATCCAGATGTAAAAGACCCGTTAAGATTTTTACGGGAAAGGGAAGTTGTTCATTTTCAGCGGTTCGGTGAAGCTTTGCGTCAGGTACAGGAACTCATGGGCTCAAAGAAATATTATTAACCGTTTGAGTGATGCCGGGGTTTCATTCGTCTCAAGTAATGTGCTTGAGGCTTTTTCTTTTTTATTAAAGCTATGATTTTTATAAAATACTCTTTGGTTGAATTATATGGAAATAATAGGTATAATAAGTTAAAAAGTGAGGTGCATACTGTTATGGGTACTGTTATTGATACTTATTCTTATACCATAGGTCCTAAAACATCGTTTCTTATAAGCTTTGGTCCAATGGTAATTTAGCTGATAAACTTAATTATCGCTTTTATAGCTTCAAAAATGGCTAAAAACCGCGGATTACGGCCCGTTCCCGCCTTTTTTGCAGGGTTGTTTACATCATTCGCATCTTTATTTTTTATTGCAATGTTCCCGAAAAAGGATATGCAGCGTGTCATGGAAGATCGGGAAATAATTTAACACCGGAGGCGCAGGATATATGAAAGTTATAGGAATATCAGGCAGTCCAAGGAAAGACGGGAACACAGAAATTTTGGTAAGAGAGGCACTTAAACCTTTTTACGAAAAAGGATGGGAAGTAACGGAGTTTTTTCTAAGCAGTAAAACAATAAATCCGTGTACAGGCTGCGAAACCTGCAGGGAGACCGGCAAATGCGTAATTAAAGGTGACGATATGGAACTTCTGATAAATGAACTTGGGCAGTGTGATGCGCTGATAATAGGATCTCCAGCGTATTACCGGAATGTAACGGCGCAGCTCAAAGCCCTGTTTGACAGAAGCTTTATTTTTTTTAACAAGAAATTACTGGCCGGAAAACCTGGAGGGGCTATTGCCGTAGGAAGAGGAGAAGGCGGAGGACAAAGTCTTGTGTTATCAATCATACATAATTATTATTTATCTATGGGAGCTCTCTGTGTCCCTTGCGAAATTAACGGCTTATCCGCAAAAGCGGACAAACCCGGTGACATTTTGAAGCAGGAAAACAGGCTGAGACAGGCAAGGGTATTGGGTGAAAACATAATTAATTATGCAGAAATGATTGCAGGAACAAGTAAACCCTGCCGCAGCATTACCCCGAACAGAAGCCGTTTCCATGCAATCATGGATTGCGGCTTTTATTATTTTACCGGAAATCTTGTCTGAAAAAGCAGCGTTGGTGAATAATATTAAGCCAGCAAAAACCATATTTCAAAAGTATACGATAATACCGTTATGGAACTTGTTTCTATTTTTAAAAGTCAAAATCATGTTAATAATGATTTTGGGTACTGGAGGTTGTGATTGTGACGAAAAAACTATGCCTTGTAATAATTATTGCATTTATATTTTCGATGATGTATCCTTCAATAAGCTTCGCCGATTCACCGATTACATCGACGCAATTCTATACCGCGTATCTTGATATCGAAATCGTAGAAAAAGCAAGCGAAATGACAAATATTGACGAAAAAACAATAAAGTATCTTTCGGATCCTGAATATCCACTTGATATAAAAGCCGCGGTTATAAACGCATTAGGCTGGGAAATAGAAGGGAAGGACAATGCAGCGTGGTATGCGGATTTTATTTTTGAAAAGCCTCTGGGTGATTTGGATTTTGATGCTGTTCCTGCCCATGATCTTTTCTGTATCGGATATCTTATGGTTATGGATAATTATTTTGAGCCCGAACGCGCGATCCCGGTATTGGAAAAGGCATGCGAAGCATTTCCCGTAAGCTTTACCGCGGCGATGATTACCGCATTGGCAAAAGCCCAGGCAGCCGCAATGAACGCCGATGAATGGGGCAAGGCATGGACGCTTGTTGAAGATGTTATTCAAAATGAGAACCTGGAAATGGATATGCGGCAGGAAGCGGTAGATATAATTCTGGATTATATGGCTTTATACAAGGACTACGCCAGGCAGCAGCAGGATATATCACCGGGTTTTATACCCGATATACCGGTTACTGTTATAGAGGATGATCCTTCCCAAATAACAATATCTTTCAGTCCCGTAACCGATAAACCAATAACTCTTACATATTTCAGAACGATGCCGGATGATACTGATGAAATCCATTACGCGAAATTTTACAACGAACTCAGAAAAAGAACGAATGTAAAACTGTCTTTTATTGATGTGCCGGAGGATGTAATGCTGCAAAAACTGAACATAATGGCGGCTGCAGGTGATACTCCCGATCTGGTTGAATTCCCGTGGCAAAGATATCCGGGGCTGGCGGAAAAAATGGCCGAAATGGATGTTATTATTATAATGGACGAACTGATAAATGAAGCGGCTCCAAACCTTTGCAGAATTTTTGAGATGGTTCCGCAAGTAAAAAATATGATTATATCCGATTATGACGGGCATATTTATCAAATCCCCGGCATTAATTTAAGCGGCGGCATAGTTAACACTGGTCCGGTTATCAGGGGGGATCTATTGAAAAAATACGGACTTGCCGTACCGAAAACCATTGATGAATGGGAGACGATGCTTACGGTTTTCAGAGATAGCGGGGACGGTATTGTTCCGTTGTCTTTCGATTTGTCCGTCTTGGAAAACTCGTCAGCTTTTATCGGCGCTTTCGGTATACCATTCGGCTTTGGAGTAAGGGACGGGAAGGTTTTTTACGGACCGGTGGAAGAATCCTGGAAAGATTTTGCGGCTGTTTTCAGCAAGTGGTACGAAAAAGGATTAATTGATCCTGAGTTTTTAATTCTGAACGATTCGCAACTGAAAGAAAAAGTGAACAGCGGCAAGGTTGGCGCTTTTATCGGCGATGCCGAGAGTTTAAAAGAATCAATCGATGCTCTTAAATCCATTGACGCTTCAATTGAACTGATTCCGGTTCAATATCCGGTTATGCAAAACTATAATGCGCTTAATACGCTCCAGTGTACGCCTTCAATCACGGAATCCGGCATTGCAATAAGCAGCAGGAACAATTATCCCGTGGAATCAATGAAATGGATTGATTATGCGTACAGCGAAGAAGGATACAGGTTATTTAATTTCGGCATTGAAGAACCTTCATACGAACCGGTTATAGAACCTAAGCATGCAGGAAGCGGAAGCCTGCAAAAACTGCCGGAAGTACCGGGATACAAGGCAGATACATGTATTACGGGTTATGAATACCAGGAGCAAAAAACAGCCGTCAGGCTTTGGTCTGCTTCCGCCGGGGATAACAATCCGTCGGTTATGCCTCCGGTTTCGTTTACCCGGGAAGAAGAAAATGATGAATTTTCGGCCATCATGAAAAATTTATCTCTTTATACCAACGAAATGTTTGCAATGTTTGTAGTCAGCGGAAGCCCACCGTACAGTTTCGATGAGTATGCAGAAAAGGCCGAAAAACTCGGGGCCGGCCGCGCAGTTGAAATTATGCAGGCAGCCTATGAAAGGTATAACGTTTTTTCCGATGAGTTAAAAGTCAATGGAAAAACCGTTGAAACGGATACCAAACCTTGTGTATTTATCGAAGGTGAACTGCTGGTACCGATCCGGTTTGTAATAGAAGGTCTCGGCGGCAGCGTGGCGTGGAACGGCAAAAATAAAATTGTTACTGGCATATGGAACGATACAGTCATTACATTAAAACTTAACAGCAAAGATGTTATCGTTGATTATGAACCTAGAACCGTTAACACCGAAATTATAGCAATGAACAAGAGGACATACGTTCCCGCCTTGTTTATCCGGGAAGTGTTCGGAGTTACCGTTCAATGGAATCAGAACACCCGGATTGTGAATATCATTGGAAATTAACGCAGCAACTGCGTAAGAGATGGGTTTACACCCATCTCTTACGCAGTTAATCAATAAAAATAGTTTTGCGATTTCATCACACTATATTACCATTAGCTCGCTAAAAGACACATGTCCAAATGACAAAACTTATAATTTAATCGCTTTATATATAAAACTTTTCGTTACCCTACCATCAACTCTCATAACCATTTGCCGCACTTTTCCCGGGACAACCGCATGCAAACACTTCATAACAATGTTATCGTCGGTCCGTATTATGTTGAAAATATTGCTAAAATAATGTTATTATAAGGTAATATATGGGAAAAATATTATATCAGTAAATTTATCCAGAATCAAATATTCAGCTTATGTCGGGATTTGCAGTATTATGTATGTTGAGGTATAATATCGGCAACCAAGGCAAAGAGCAGAGCAAGCTTCGGTACAGTTTCGGATCGGCATAATTAAAATATGTTTTTATGGTATTGTTATGAATCCAATTGTTTTTATTGACACCGAAATTGATCCTAAAAATAACAGGATTCTTGATATTGGCGCCGTTAAAGATAACGGAAACAGGTTCCATTCGGATTCCGTTGCCGCTTTTATCGAATTTATCAACGGTTCGAAGTATGTTTGCGGCCACAACATATTCAACCATGATATAAGATATATTAAAGACGCGGTTTCTGAGGCCGGCATAAGTGATGAATACATAATTGATACCTTGTTTTTTTCACCTCTTCTGTTCCCCGCAAAGCCTTACCATTCACTCTTAAAGGACGATAAGCTGCAAACGGAGGAAATAAATAATCCGTTGAATGATTCAATGAAAGCCCGTGACCTTTTCTATGACGAAGCTGCGGCTTTTCAACGGCTGGACGAAAGCCTTAAGAATATCTTTTTCGGCCTTTTGCACGACAGGAGAGAATTTAAGGCTTTTTTCCGCTTTGTTTGTCAAAACGTTTGTGACTATAACCTGGAAAATACGATCCGCACAAGATTTCATTCTTTGATCTGTGAAAATGCCAACCTGAATAAACTAATCCGTGAAAACCCGGTAGAATTGGCCTATTGCCTTGCATTAATAAATACGAAAAGCAGGTATTCAATTACTCCTCCCTGGGTAATCAGAACTTTTCCCCGTGTTGAGCATGTTATGCGGATTTTAAGAAACAAGCCGTGTTTGAAGGGCTGCGAATACTGCAATGAAGCTCTTGACATACAAAAAGGTTTGAAACGGTTTTTCGGTTTCGATTCATTCAGGGAGTATGCCGGTGAGCCTTTGCAGAAAAATGCGGTCCAGGCAGCGGTCGATAACAAGTCGCTTCTGGCAATATTTCCAACCGGCGGCGGCAAATCGGTGACGTTCCAGCTTTCGGCCCTTATGAGCGGTATTAACGTGAAAGGCTTGACTGTTGTTATATCCCCGCTTCAGTCGCTGATGAAGGATCAGGTTGATAACCTTGAAAAAATCGGTATAACTGACGCTGTCACAATAAACGGTTTGCTTGACCCGGTTGAAAGGGTGAAATCAATTGAACGAGTGGAAGACGGCTCGGCGTCTATTCTTTATATATCGCCGGAATCGCTGCGCTCAAGAACAATAGAAAAATTACTGCTTGGAAGAAACGTAGTCCGGTTTGTCATAGACGAAGCACACTGCTTTTCGGTATGGGGACAGGATTTCAGGGTGGATTATTTGTATATCGGAGAATTCATAAAATCATACCAGGAAAAGAAAAACCTGACCGATGGAATCCCGGTATCATGTTTTACAGCCACTGCAAAGCAAAAAGTTGTTGACGATATAAGGGAATATTTCAGGGAAAAGCTTTCCCTCGAGCTGGAATTGTTCAGAACAAGCGCATCAAGGAGCAACCTTCGCTATAAGGTACTCGAAATTAATAGCGATGAAGACAAATACAATACAATGAGAGATTTAATTGATGAAAAAAACTGCTCGACGATTGTTTATGTTTCAAGGACAGAAAGAGCGGAGAAACTGGCCTTAAGATTATGCGAAGACGGTTATGAAGCAAGGGCTTATCACGGGCAGATGGATAAGCAGGTAAAAACGGAAAACCAAGACGCGTTCATTAAAGGTGACGTTCAGTTAATGGTTGCGACGTCAGCATTCGGCATGGGTGTCGATAAAAAAGATGTCGGCATGGTTATACATTATGATATATCCGATTCCCTTGAAAACTACGTCCAGGAAGCCGGAAGGGCCGGAAGGGATGAATCCATCCGGGCGGATTGCTATATCCTGTACAACGATGAAGACCTTAATAAGCATTTTATTCTATTGAACCAGACCAAACTAAGCATCAAGGAAATCCAGCAAATATGGAGAGCAATAAAATCGATTACGAAAATGCGGACAAGAGTATCCCGGTCGGCTTTGGAAATTGCCCGGGAAGCAGGATGGGATGAAAACATTATTGACCTCGAAACAAGGGTTAAAACGGCAATTAACGCCCTTGAGGAAGCGGGTTATATAAAAAGGGGCCAAAATATGCCCAGGGTGTACGCTGACAGCATCCTGGCAAGGAATTTGGAGGAAGCGAGGAGAAAAATAGACGCTTCAGGAATTTTTGCCGGCAAAGAAAAGGAGCACGCCATAAGGATAATGGCAATGCTTATTTCGTCAAGAAGCAGAAGCCGTGCAGGTGCTGAGGAGGCAGAGGCAAGGGTTGACTATATCGCTGACCGTCTTGGCATAGAAAAAGAAACCGTAATACACATTGTAAATTTACTCCGCGAAGAACGGCTTCTGGCTGACGCAAAGGATTTATCCGCATATATAAAGAAATTCAATAATTCGTTGAATATATTAAACATGTACAGAAAAATTGAAGACTTTCTGCTTACTGTTTTTACCAGGGAAGATAAAACATTTCATATAAAAGAACTTAATGGATTGGCTGAAAAATACGGTCTGGAAGAAATTACACCAAATAAGCTGAAAACCGTTACGAATATATGGGCGATAAACAAGTGGATCAAGCGTCAGACAAAACCTCCGAATCATATCGCGGTGCATACAAATTATAGTAAAGAAATTCTCAGGGAGAAAATTATTAAGCGTTACGAGGCAGCAAAATTTATATTGGAATATCTGTACGGTATAGCAGATGCAAATGAGGCCAATTCAAAAGGAGAAATACCGGTTGAGTTTTCAATCCTTGAATTAAAAGAAGCGTTTAATGCCCAAATTACGATGTTTGAAACAAAAGTTACGATTAAAGATATGCAGGATACGCTGTTTTACCTGTCAAGGATTGACGCGCTGTATTTGGAAGGCGGTTTTCTGGTTTTCTACAATGCAATGGACATAGAAAGGCTTGAAATGAATAATAAAAAACGCTATACGGCCGAGGATTATAGAAAACTGGATGAGCATTACGATAATAAAGTGCAGCAGATCCATATAGTCGGGGAATACGCCAGAAAAATGATAGAAGATTATAAAGCTGCGCTTCAATTTGTAGACGATTATTTTCAACTGAACTATAGTTCATTCCTCAAGAAATATTTCAAAGGAAGCAGGCAGGGAGAAATCAGAAAGCCCATTACGCCCGCCAAGTTCAGGCAGCTTTTCGGAAGCCTCAGCCCGTCCCAGCTTAAAATCATAAACGATAACGAATCGAAGCATATTGTCGTCGCAGCCGGACCCGGAAGCGGAAAAACCAGGGTTCTTGTTCACAAGCTTGCTTCCCTTTTATACATGGAAGATGTAAAGCACGAGCAGCTTCTCATGCTGACATTTTCAAGATCGGCAGCCAACGAGTTTAAAAAGAGGCTAATAGAGCTTTACGGCAACGCCGCTAATTACGTGGATATAAAAACTTTTCACTCGTACTGCTTCGACCTGCTCGGCAAGGTTGGTACGATTGAAAAATCCGACACAATTATAAAAGAAGCCGTAGCTAAAATCAGGAACGGCGAAGTTGAACCTTCTCAAATAACCAAAACGGTAATGGTCATCGACGAAGCGCAGGACATGGACGCCGATGAGTATGAACTTATAAAATGCCTGATGGAATACAACGAGGATATGCGTGTAATTGCGGTTGGTGACGATGATCAGAACATATACGAATTCAGGGGTTCAAGCCCGGAATACATGAAGCGGTTAATCAGGGAATACAATGCAGCCGTTTATGAACTGGTTGAAAACTTCAGGAGCAAGGCGAACCTTGTGAACTTTACAAACCGGTTTTCGAACAGGATCAAAAACCGGCTGAAAAAAATTCCGATTCAGCCTGTTCAGAAGGATAACGGGTTAATAAGGCTGTTCAAATATAAATCGGAAAATCTTATTGAGCCCGTGGTAAATGATATCGTTACATATAATCTTTCCGGGAGCACCTGCATACTAACCAGGGAAAACAACGAAGCGCTACAGATAACAGGCTTGCTTCTGAATAACGGCATGCCGGCTAAACTAATCCGGTCGAATGAGGGGTTTAACTTATATAATCTGCTCGAAACCAGGTATTTCATCAATCAACTGAATATGGGCGGCAAAGCCTGCGCAATAAGCGAAGAAGTTTGGGAGTATGCCGGGCGCAAGCTTAAAGAGCAGTTCGGAAAATGTGCAAATTACGAGATAATAAAAAACATAATCAAAGAGTTCGAATTAACGCATAAAAAAACAAAATATAAATCCGACCTGGAGATCTTTATCCGTGAATCAAATCTTGAAGACTTCTATAATGAAAAGACTGATACGATCCTTGTGTCAACAATGCATAAGGCAAAAGGCCGCGAATTTGACAATGTTTTCATCATGCTTGACGGGTTCCGGCCTGAAAAGGATGAAGATATAAGGCTTTTGTATGTTGCTATGACAAGGGCGAAAAAGAACCTGACCATTCACTATAACGGCTGTTACCTGGATTTTATCAATACCGAAAACGTTGTAAGGGTTAACGATGATAACGTTTATTTGCCTCCCTGTCAACTGGCGCTGCAGCTTTCGCATAAAGACGTTCATCTTGACTTTTTCATGTCGTGCCAGCATGAAATAACCAAACTGTTCAGCGGAGATGAACTTGCCGTTAACGGTGAGTACTGCTTTAACGCAGAAGGGCACGCTGTATTACGGTTTTCCAAACAGGGGATCAATAAAATAATGTCGGTTATAGAGAAAAATTATATGCTTAAGTCTGCAAAAATAAGTTTTATCGTGTATTGGAAGAAGGAAAACACCGATAATGAGATCCAGATTATTTTGCCCGAATTGTACTTTGAAAGATTGTCAGAGGGACGGTTCTTTTGACACAAAGTCATAAATTCAATAGGATGGTTCTCCCGGCCTCGAATACCAAACTAAAGCATGGGCAGGAAGAACCATCCTTTTTACTATTCTTAACCCATCTGCTTTTTATGTCAGGAAAACCATCCTAATAGCTATCCTTTGGTTTATAAACTTTTGTGTCAAAAGAACCGTCCCCCTGACATCCCCCTGACAGCCTTCTTGTGTCAAAAGAACCGTCCCCTTGACAACAACTACAGGTTGAAGAATGCTTTAAGTCCGGGATATTCGGCAGCGGCATCCAACTCTTCCTCTATTCTCAGAAGCTGGTTGTACTTCGCTACGCGATCGGTACGGGAAGGAGCGCCGGTCTTAATCTGGCCCGAATTTGTCGCTACGGCTATATCTGCAATTGTAGCGTCTTCTGTCTCGCCCGATCTGTGCGACGTTACAGCGGTATATCCTGCCCTGTTGGCCATTTCAATGGCTTCGAGCGTCTCGGTAAGCGTACCGATCTGGTTCACCTTTATCAGTATCGAGTTTGCAACACCCATATCTATACCTTTGCTGAGCCTTTCGGTGTTCGTTACAAACAGGTCGTCGCCAACAAGCTGAACTTTGCCGCCAAGTTTTTCGGTAAGCATTTTCCAGCCTTCCCAGTCATCTTCAGCCAGGCCGTCTTCGATCGATATGATCGGGTATTTTGATACCATCTCATCCCAGAACGCAATCATATCTTCCCTGGTCTTCATGATATCGGTTTTCCAGAAATAATACTTTCCTTCCTGTCCTTTGGCTTTAGCTTCTTCATACATTTCGGTAGCAGCGGCGTCGACAGCAAGCTTGAAATCCTCACCGGGCTTGAATCCGGCTGACTTTATAGCCTCAACTATAACCTGCAGCGCTTCTTCGTCGGATTTCAGATTCGGAGCGAACCCGCCTTCATCGCCGACAGCAGTGCTGTAACCTTTCGATTTCAATACTTTTTTAAGGTTATGGAAAACTTCGGCGCACCATTGAAGTGCCTGTCTGAAGCTTTTCGCGCCAACCGGCATAATCATGAATTCCTGAATTGTAACACTGTTATCCGCATGCTTTCCGCCGTTTATTATATTCATCATTGGTACCGGAAGCACCTTTGCATTCGTACCTCCGATATACTGGTATAATGAAATGCCAAGCGCCTCAGCTGCTGCTTTCGCAACCGCCAGAGAAACTCCAAGAATCGCGTTTGCCCCGAGCTTGCTTTTATTCTTTGTTCCGTCAAGCTCTATCATTGCCCTGTCGATAAGAACCTGGTCAAAAACGTTCATTCCTTCAATTTCGGGAGCAATAATTTCATTAATGTTGTCAACAGCTTTAAGGACGCCTTTACCCAAATACCTTCCCTTATCACCGTCACGCAACTCAACAGCCTCAAATGCTCCCGTGGATGCTCCGGATGGCACCGCTGCGCGGCCAATGAAGCCCCCTTCTACGATAACTTCAACTTCTACAGTAGGATTTCCTCTTGAATCAAGGATTTCCCTGCCGTATACGCTTTCAATTTCCAAATACTGCTTCATATAAAAACTCCTTCCATTCTAAAATTGCCAATAAAACATAAATGCTTTGCAGTTTCAATAAATCATTATATAGAATACCCCAGATTTTATTAAAAGTAAAGGTAAAATTGGGCAATAGAAGCATTTAAAATAGAGCCGTAAAATAAAAAACCCGCGCTGCCGCGCGGGTTTTTATATTGCCGTTTTATTTTTCTTCAAGGTAAGATTTAACCAATTCCTCCAAAAGTTCGTCGCGTTCTATCTTCCGTATTACGCTTCTGGCATTTTTATGGTTGGTAATATACGTGGGATCACCCGAAAGAATATAACCAACAATCTGGCTGATTGGGTTATATCCCTTTTCCTTCAACGCCTCATAAACCGCCAAAAGTATCTCTCTTGCCTGGTTATCGTTTTCTTTATCCACTTTAAACATCATAGTTTCATGATTCAACCCAATCACTCCATTTCCCTGCCGATAAAAATCAAATAATAACCATATATCACTATAGTAATATATTAGTACAAACATTACAATATGCTGTTTTTACAAACATTTCTATCGGATAGTTATATAATATGTCCTAATATAACCCCGTTCAAGCTCTTTTCCAAACGGACATTCATTATCTTTCCCACAAGATCGGCATCATGTTCCGCCTGAACGGGAATATAATTTACAGTTAATCCTTCCCATAATTTACCCCTTTTTTGCTCAAACAAAACATCCATATTTTTGCCTATATATTTTGCCCTGTAAAACTCTTTCGATTTTTCACATATTTCAAAAAGGATTTTACTTCTCCTTTCCTTTTCGGACAAAGGTATTTGATTCGGCATTTTTGCCGCTTTGGTCCCTTTTCTGGCCGAAAACTTGAAAATGTGAGCCTGGCTGAAACCTATTCTTTCCACAAAGTTGCAGGTTTGTTCAAATTCCACCTGCGTTTCCCCGGGGAATCCGGTCATTATATCGGTTGTAATTGCTGCGTCGGGAAATGTTTCCCGTATAGATTCCACGATTTTTTCGTATTCCGCCGTTGTGTAGTTACGGTTCATCCTTTTCAGCGTTTCATCGCAACCGCTTTGAAAGGACAGGTGAAAATGCGGGCAAAGTTTTTCCGCCTGTGCCATTTTTTTTATAATTTCCGCAGACATATAAAGGGGTTCCAATGAACCGAGCCTGATCCGCTTTACGCCTTCTATCCGGTTTATCTGATGTATAACGTCCAATAGCGTAGCTCCTTTGATATCCTTTCCATATGAAGTTATGTGTATGCCCGTTAGTACAATTTCGCAAAAGCCTTTATCCGCAAGCGTCTTAGCTTCGTCAATTATACTGTCCGGGCTCCTGCTGCGGATCTTTCCTCTTGCTATCGGTATTATACAGTAACTGCAAAATTGGTCACAGCCGTCCTGTATTTTCAAAAAAGCCCTGGTATGCCCGGTGTAGCGACTAACTTTCAGATCTTCGTAATTTTTTAATTCATGTCTTTCGGAAACGAGCACGTTTTTGGTTTCCAAACCGGCTTGTTCAACGAGTTTAAGAATTTTACCCTTATGGTTATTGCCTATAACGAGATTCACTCCGTCGACAGCCAATACCTCATCGGGAGCAATCTGCGAATAACAGCCGACTGCCGCGATTATTGCCCGGGGATTGGTTCGTTTTGCCCTACGGATCATTTGCCTTGATTTTTTTTCGCTTAACTGCGTGACCGTGCATGTATTTATGACATAGACATCCGCAGCACTTTCAGGCGGCACTACTTTATAACCGCCTTCTTCAAAAATCTTTTTCATCCCTTCGGTTTCATAAATATTTACTTTACATCCAAGTGTAATGAAAGCCACTGTTTTCATAATTAGCACCCGCTGGCTTCAATATTTATCAGTATCTTTATTCTCTCAAAAATTATGCGATAGCGCAATGCCGATAAAAACCGGCGCAATAAAAAAATTTAATAAAATTGTAATTGACTAATACTGCCATACCGGATAATATATACATAGTTTAATCTATATATCGTATAATACGCTGGAAAGGCGGTGTTGTATATGATAACTTTTAATATCATGTTAAAATCCATAAACGATGTAAAGGATTTTGTCAACATTGTTAACCGGTATGATTTTGATGTTGATCTTATATCTGGCCGATATATTGTCGATGCAAAATCAATCATGGGCATATTCAGCCTTGATTTGAGCAAACCCATAAAAGTCGAAGCTCATACCGAAGATGCCTCTGCTTTTATGAAAGATATTACCCAGTTTATCGTTGACTAATCTCACCTTACATACTATTTTCAGACTACAGCCAATATCAAAAACGAATGCGGCATATAAATACACCCGTCGCATTTATTTTTTATTCTCTTAACCGATCAAACATGAATAAAAAACCGAACTATCAGCCAGTTTTCCGGCAAGAATTCAAGCGTTGCCATTCAGCGAAGAATTTAAAAATATTGAACAATGATTCTTTATAATTGGTACGCTTATTAACAGCAATATAAATTCAGCTGCGCCCATTTTTATAAAAAACTTGTTTTAAAAATAAAAATATGTAAAACTAATGTTAAGGGTGTCATAGATAATAGATAAACGCATCTGTTTTTAATTAAAAACAGATTTTTGAATTCGTTTTTCCGGGGAATATGGTATTATTATATTGATATAACTGTTAAATGCGGCAAAATTGATATTCGTTTCGGAGGCTTTTTATGATAAAAAGACTTGCTGCTGCAATTTCATTAACGCTTGTATTGTTTTTTTCGCTGCCGGTATTTGCTCTTAATGAACCAAAGATTGATGCCGCTTCGGCTTTGATGATTGAATTAAGAAGGGGTCAAGTCCTTTATTCGAAGAACCCTGATGAGCCATTACACATTTCTGCGGCTTCAAAGCTTATGACCGCGCTGATCGCTATAGAGAAACTGGACGCGAATGCAATGGTTACCGCGAGCAAAGAGGCTGTAAACGCTGAAGGCGCTTTGCTCGGGTTGACGGTGGGAGAAAAATACCAGGCAGAAAGCTTGATTTATGCCTTAATGCTGAACAACGCGAATGACGCGACAATAGCTCTCGCAGAAGCTGTTGGAGGAACTGTCGACGATTTTGTGAAAATGATGAATGACTATGCTTCATCGTTAAACATGATAAATACCGTTTTTGCAAACCCTACCGGCATATACAACGAAAACCAGCGCACAACGGCATCTGATCTCGCTATACTATTAAGGCACGCATTAACGACAAACTCTGCTTTCGATACTGTTTTTTCGTCCCAGGCAAAACCCTGGTTTGACGAAGAAAAAACAATAGTCCTGACGAACCTCAACGATATGTTCTGGAGCTATGACGGTGTTGACGGCGGGAAGGTTGATTACAACGATCCAAAATTCCAAACCGTTATAACAACCGTTACGCGCGGACAACAAAGGCTGCTTTGCATATTGCTTGATTCGCCTCCGGACAGCATGTATTCCGACAGTATGAAATTGTTTGATTACGGGTTTTCAAACTTCAGAAGGGGCATATTGGTATCAAAGGGCCAGACTATGGACAGTAAAATAATAGAAGGCCATGAGATATCCCTTGTGGTTGGAAATGATGTTTATTATACATACCCGGTCGGTGAAAACTATATCCTGGAATTTAATATTGAACCGGTTGAAGAGAATTTTAAGCTCCCTATATATAAAAATACCCTTCTCGGAACCGCGAAGTTCACGCTTGTCGACGGTACCGTTATAACTGTTGACTTGTTTCCCGACAGAGAGATACTCCCTGAAATGTCCGAATTTGATAAGATAAAGAAAAGAATTATGGAATACAAGGAAATTTTCTATATAGTTGTCGGGCTCGCGGTTATAGAAATAATTCTGCTTATCATAAAACTTGTTAAGTGGATCATGAGAAAAAGCGTCAAACGGTAACAGGCGTAAATCGGCTGTTACCGTTTGTTTTTCTTTTATCTTTTATTTGCGTTTTTTACCTGTAAAGAAAGATACGTGCTAATAAACTCGTTTATATCGCCGTCCATTACCTTGTCTATGTTTCCTTGTTCATACCCTGTACGGTGATCCTTTACCAAAGTGTAAGGACAAAACACATAAGAACGTATTTGGCTTCCCCAGGCTATATCCATCTGCTCTCCCTTTAACTCGCTGATTTTTTGCTGCCGCTCACGCTCTTTCAATTCCAAAAGTTTGGCGTAAAGTATTTTCATTGCGGTTTCCCTGTTTTGGTGCTGGGATCTTTCATTCTGGCATGAAACCACAATACCCGTGGGAATATGCGTTAACCTTACCGCGGAAGAAGTCTTGTTTACATGCTGACCGCCCGCTCCGCTGGCGCGGTACACATCCATCTTTATATCATCAGGATTAATATCAATTTCAACGGATTCATCCATAACAGGAATAACGTCCATTGAAGCAAACGATGTATGCCGTCTTCCGGATGCGTCAAACGGAGAAATCCGCACAAGCCGGTGAACACCCTTTTCCGATTTTAAAAACCCGTAAGCATATTCTCCTGTCACTTCAACGGTTATGCTTTTAATCCCCGCCTCATCACCTTCGAGAAAATCGAGCACGCGTGTTTTAAACCCGTTATCTTCCGCCCATCTCGAATACATGCGAAACAGCATCTGCACCCAATCCATCGCCTCGGTTCCGCCTGCTCCCGCATGAAGAGTAAATATCGCGTTATTTTTGTCGTATTCACCGTTTAAAAGTGTCCTAAGTCTAAATTTTTCATACCTCTTGCTTAAATCATCATAGCTTTCCTGGACTTCGTCGAAAATACTTTCATCCTTTTCTTCCAGTCCAAGTTCAACAAGAGTCATTAAATCCTGGCAATCATTCTCCAGCAACGTATAATCATTAAGCTTTTCCCTGATGCTTTTGCTTTTTTGCAAGATCCGCTGCGAATTATCCATATCATCCCAAAAACCAGGTTCCTGGGCTTTCTGATCTAGTTCTGCCAGCTCTTTCTCCAAAGCCGGCACATCAAAGTGAATCCCTCAATTCAAGTATGTTTTCCAGCAGTTCCTTTACCTGCGGACGGAGCTGTTCCATCAAAACGAGGCTCATAATATCACATCCCTTTCCAAAGTATAATCTTATCTTATGGTAAAAAAGCAAAAAACATATCGTACTGCCAACATTTCCGAAACATGATGCAGAATACATTATACCATTTGTTCCGTATAAGTAAAGCATGGGTATAAAACCGTTGCGGTCAGGTCAATTCGTCCGGGACGCGATGCCTGTCGGAGTTTCTTCCTTGCGAAGTATTTTTACACGTATAAACAATGCCGTCAGAACGGTTGCTATGCCCGAAACAGCGAAAATAAGCTGGAACTGGGTTATTGTCATGCCAAAAACAATCACTTTGAAGTTTTCCATTGCTCCAACCAGCCATGAAGAAATATTTGAAGATATAAAACCGATCAACCCGCTTAATGCGGCATTAAAACCAAGATAAACAGTCTTGCCTTCTTCAGGAGTATATTCATAAGGCACGTTAAAAAGAGAAATACCAGCGCCTCCCCAGGCAATACCGGCCAGTATATGAAGCAAAACAATAACCGGATAAAGCAGAATCGAACCCGGCGAAACAAAAAACCAGCAAGCATGCGTTATGCCTAGCAGACCTATTGAAAGCATCGCGGAATATGTAAAAGAAAACCGATCGGCTACCTTTCCCCAGAACCTGGTTGAAATAACATAACTTAATGAATTCAAAAAGCCGCTTATCATGATAAAGGTATAGCTTAGCTCAAGCTTTGATACCATATACACCGAAAAAAACGGTGACGCGAAATTAAGCGACAAGCCCCATAAAAAGAAAAGAACGATGATTTTCGTGAACCTTTTTTCCTTTAAAGGCAAACTGAAAAGCATTTTGAAATTTATTTTTTTGCTTGGAACATTTTTTGGCGGTTCTTTAATTTCTATATACGAAACAAGGTTTAAAATCATCGCGGCAAACGCGACTGCATACATTACGAGGTACCCTTCGTATGGCTTGTCCTGCATTTTAAAGACATCGAGCACCTTCCCCATAATTATATTCAACACGCTCGATCCAAATATAAGATATGCTTCTCTGATGGCGAAATACCTGCCTCTCATTTTTTGAGGGACAATGCTTATTAAAAGGGTAGTGGCTGCCGGCATTACGGCATTAACCATTAAATGCGAAACAAAATAAAGCGCCGCGGTTATATAAAGCCGTCCTGTCATCGACATAGGCAATAACGGCACAAAAACAAGCAGAACGAGCATGAAGCGGTGTATTGCACTAAACAAGACAACGACCGCTTTTCGTCTATTCAGTTTTTCCAGAACAAGTGGGGAAAAGAATTGAATAACTCCGGCCAGAACAGTTAATGCAGAAATCTGTCCGCATAACTTATCATCCGCACCGATATATTTCAAATAACCGGCTAAAAATGCCCCTGTTGTAAAACCAAATATAATACGAGCCGAAATACTTTCGATTATTGCGAAAAACCGGCTTCGTTCATAAGCTTTATCCATGAGTACATATGTTTCCGCCGGTGTCTTTTTATTCGGTTTTCTCATAATTGTTTCATCCTTATAGCAAGCTAAAACAGTAAAAATTACAGTTTTTCAAACCTTTCAACATTTAAGACAAATACCGTAGCTCCGCCTACAGTTACTTCCAGCGGATATGCCGCGCCCATAACGCCCATTCCGCCTGACATCTCCAAATTTGGGATTGCTTTTTTACGGGTTTTACATTTGCTTCTGATAATTTCGATTGCCTCTGAAATTCTTTCTTCATCGGTACCGACCATTATAGTTGTATTGCCGGCTCTAAGAAATCCTCCCGTTGAACATAAACGGGTTACGCCAAACCCATTCTGACCAAGTTCATTTACTACGGAATTGCTGTCTTCATCGCTGATAATAGCCAAAATCATTTTCATCGTAACCGCCACCCCCTAAAAATATAAACTCTTACTGCAGGATTAAAACAAGCACTGGTTCAGAATTAAAAGGTTTATATTTGTATATATATATTTTATTATATTTACCCGCAAATTGGAATAGAAGTATTAAAAACCTGTGACTATGACTGTCACAGGATTTTATGGAGCTGGTGGTGGGAATTGAACCCACGACCTGCGCATTACGAGTGCGCTGCTCTACCTCTGAGCCACACCAGCATATCAAATAATTAAAATATGTTATGGTTTAATACAAACTTAATTTTTCAACAATGTTTATTATAACAGCATTTTTTAGAATTACAATAGCAAAATAAGCATATTGATAAAATCAAATTATCAAGGCATTGTGAAGACTTATTAATCAACAGGGTTTGCCTTTGTCGTATCGGCAAACCCTGTTACTATCTGCTTTATGATTAGGCAAGCCGGTTACAATTTTACCTGAAACGGTTTCTTTTAAGAAAAACAGGTATATCGAGACCGTCATCTTCTTCTTGCTGAGCGGCGGCAGCGGTTTTTGCCGCTTCTCCTACATTAGCCGCGTCCAACAGCTTGTTAGGACGTTTCAAAACAGGACTCTTTTCAAATCCGGTAGCTATTACGGTTATTAACATTTCATCTTTAAGGTTTTCGTCTATTACCGCTCCGAATATTATGTTTGCCTCGGGATCTGCGGAGTTTTGTATTAATTCCGCTGCCAGGTTTACTTCCTGCAAACCGAGATCCGGGCCGCCGGTAATATTGAGCAATACACCCCTTGCGCCTTCTATCGATGTTTCGAGCAATGGGCTTGAAATCGCCTGTTTTGCGGCTTCCTCGGCTTTATTATCGCCCGTACCGCGGCCTATTCCCATATGTGCAAGGCCGGTTTCAAGCATTATTGTCTTCACATCGGCAAAATCAAGATTTATAAGGCCAGGGACGGCAATGAGATCGGAAATTCCTTGGACTCCCTGCCTCAGCACATCATCAGCTATTCTAAATGCCTCAAGCATTGAAGTTTTCTTGTCAGTGATCTGCAACAGCCTGTCGTTAGGAATTGTAACGAGGGTATCAACGACCGATTTCAAATTCTCTATGCCTTTTTCGGCATACTGCATTCTTTTTCGTCCCTCAAACATAAAGGGCTTGGTAACCACGCCCACGGTGAGAATTCCAAGCTCCCTCGCAATCTGCGCGATAATGGGCACGGCACCGGTACCGGTTCCCCCGCCCATTCCTGCCGTAACAAAAACCATATCGGCATCTTTGATTGCCATAGCTATTTCATCACGGCTTTCATTGGCCGCTTTTTCACCTATCTCCGGGTTTGCGCCTGAACCAAGACCTTTGGTAAGTTTCTCTCCTATTTGGATTTTGGTATTGGCTTTTGACATAAACAATGCTTGTTTATCGGTATTTACAGCAATGAAGTCGACCCCGCGGAGCCCTGCGTCAATCATACGATTTACCGCGTTATTGCCGCCTCCGCCAACACCAACGACTTTAATTCGTGCGAAGTTATCCATATCAATATCAAATTCCAGCAAACCCGTATCCCCCTTTATATTTCTTATCCTATGTGAAGACAGCCAATAATTCCCTTTTTCCTTAAAAGTGAAAGAAATATCTTCTTGTTAATATTATTATATATCAATGTGTCATAAAATCAAGTTTGAGCTATATTTTTTCATCGTTTTTTTCAAGCAGTTTTCTTCTAATTAATCCGAAATTTAGAAATATGCGGTTACCGAAAGCAAAGACCGCAGCCAAATGCAAGGATATACCAAGGCGGTCGCCGATATACGCCAGTAATGCGGCAAGCAGTGAATTCCCAAAAAATCCTGACAAAAAGACTTTTATTTTGAATTTGTTGTTCATCGATGCGTATAAACCGCCGAAAACCGAATCGAGTGCCGCTAATATTGCAACTGCCGCATAATTTGAGTATTCTTTGGGAATATTGTACGGGATTAGTATACCGATAAGCAAACCAATCATCAGGCCGAGTAACGGTATCATAAACAAATCTCCTTTCTTAAACAGTTCTCGAAAACAGCGGAAGAAAATTCTTAATTATTAAACACTTCGGTAAGCATAAACAAGCAGTGCCTCAAAGCGGAGCGATCGGTTCATTTCTAAATCATTCCGGAATAAACCTCGCGTATTTGTCCCCAAAAAAGTCGACCATCCCTTTTTCTTCTTTCTTAATATGATTGTAATATATTTCTTTTAATAAAGAAAGCCTGTATGTCAGTTCACTGTCTAAATTTACTCTTGTCGTAATTCTTCCGTCCAATGACATGTATAATTCGTTATTTTCCGAGAAATCAATCCAATCCAGAGCCGAAACCAGACTTTGAGATGAGTCCCTGTCTACATGTTCAAGACTTCTAAGGAGTTGTACAAGCCATGTTATTCTTTCCGGCTTTTCTATTTCAATTGTTTTCCCTATTGTATATTTATCTGGTTTTAAACCTCTGATTTCAGGATACCTTTCATCCAATTCCGTTGATACTTCGAGAACAACGCCTTCTTCATCCACAAGCAGATAATTTCCCATATACTTTATCCACGCAATTGCATTTCTTTCAATAACGGAAATATGTACGACTCCTGAAAACTTATATTGTATAACTGCCGATTTAACCCAAGGAAGGTTTTCCACGTATTTCTCGGCTTTTCCCATCCTCATCTGCAAAATGTGTTCTATGCTTCCTCCGACATACTTTAACGCATTCTGGCCTTTTTCTATTCCGGAAACTTTAATTATATCTTCAGTTGTATATCGGGAAATGTCGTCAACCGTAATCTGCGATAACAAAAACAGCGGCGAAAATATAATTACCGCCGCCAAGCCGAGTATGATCAACAAAACCGATATTAAAAATGTAAAACCCTTATTATTTTTTCTCATTTGTTTTCCCTGCCTGCAGCGTATCATATACGGAGTTTCAGGTCTTTTGCACGGCTGTTTTGTAGTATAAATTATACCATACCGCCTCGTATGCCCGCAAGAAAGGCTTTTTACCGGCGGGCAATAAATTCAGTCGGTTTGAATCCTTTTTATAACCGCTCCGACACTTGACAAATGCTCCTCCAAAGATTCATAACCCCTGTCTATATGTTTAATATTATTAATGATACTGGTTCCTTCGGCGCACAGGGAAGCAACAACCAAGGCGGCTCCTCCCCGCAGATCACATGCGTCGACAAAAGCGCCGGTCAGCCTTTTTACCCCTTTTATTACCGCTACCCGCTCCCTAACCGTTATATCGGCTCCCATTCTCATTAACTGCTCAACATATCCGTACCTGTTTTCAAAAACCGTTTCTATCACAACACTCGTTCCGACGGCTTTTGATAACAACGCAACAAGCTGGGGCTGCATATCTGTCGGAAACCCCGGATACGGCGATGTACGAACGACTTCAATCGCTTTTGGAGCCCGATCCGATTTTACTTTAATTATTTTTTTATCGACCGGTTCAATATGAATCCCGCAGTTTCTCAGGCAATACACCGTAGAGCTTACCGGTTCATAATCGATGCCGTTAAGGATTATTTCACCGCCCACGGACGCCGCACAGGTCATATATGTACCCGCGACAATCCTGTCGGGAATTACGCTGTATGATACATCAGCCTTTATTTCATCCCTGCCGGTAATATATATTACCCCTGTACCGGCTCCGCTTATTTCCACTCCCATTTGCTGGAGAAAGTTTTGAAGATCAACAATTTCTGGCTCTTTCGCCGCGTTTCTGATAATTGTTACTCCTTCGGCGAGACTTGCAGCGAGCATAATGTTTTCGGTGGCGCCTACACTGGGATAGTCCAGAAGTATTTCGGTACCCCGCATCCTTTTTGCTTTGCTGTGCAGTATTCCTTTATACAGATCATCAATTTCTGCACCCATTTTTCTTAATGCGCTCAGATGCATATCTATAGGCCTCGGCCCAATCGCGCAGCCGCCCGGATAACTTATGTAGATTTCCCCGACACGACCCAACATTGCCCCCATTAACACTATCGAGCTTCGCATCTTTCCTGCCGACGATTCGGGGATCCTGTTTGTCATAATATTTTCCCCGTACACGGTAATTGTTTTATTGCAGCGTTCAACACGCAGTCCAAGTGAAACAAGGATCTCCTGCATTGTCGCTACATCTTCGAGGTTAGGGCAATTATGAATCGTACTTGTTCCGCGATTCAGTATTGTGGCCGCAAGAATAGGCAATACGGCGTTTTTGGCACCCGGTATTTTAAGCTCGCCGATAAGCCGGTTGCCGCCTTCTATTATGAATCTGCTCAAGAAAAACACCTCCGCTTTGTTGTCAATGATAACGGGGTAACTACAGGTTAAGTTAAACATCTTAGGAAATGCCGGCTGAATTTTAGTCAGAGATTTTTCATAGTTCATTCTATGCGGCATTGGAAATTCTGTTACTTTGACAACAGCGGATTTAGAGCTTTTCTCTTTTCAGCCTGTATTGAGTTCCGACCGATCTGGAAATGTTAAGCAGTATTCCTATCCCGACCATTAAAAATGCAAGAGAACTGCCGCCGTAAGTAAAGAAAGGAAGCGGCATACCAGTGGTCGGCATCGATGACGTTACAACAGCGACATTAATGATAACCTGGACTGCAATCAAAGATGTAATGCCTACGGCTATAAGGCTTCCGAGTATATCCGGGGCATACATCGCAATCCTTATCCCGCGCCATATGAAAACTATGAACAGCAGAAGAACGGTTACCGCACCGATAAAGCCAAGCTCTTCGGCCAATATGGAAAAAATGAAATCGGTGTGCGGTTCGGGAATATATAAATTCTTTTGTATGCTCTGACCGATGCCTTTGCCGAAAAGGCCGCCCGAACCTATCGCGTACAAAGAATTTACTATCTGGAATCCTCTGTCGGTGGGATCCTCAAACGGGTTAAGAAATGTAAGAACTCTTTTCAGCCTGTATTCCTCTGTTACTATTAAATATATAAAAAGGGGAATGGTAGGCACGGTAATAACGAGAAAATGCCATATTTTCGCTCCCGCGCAGAAAAGAATTATAACCGCAACCGAAGTTATAAGAATTGTCCCGCTGAAATGCGGCTCTTTCATGAGCAGAACATCAAAAACGCCGATTACCAACAGGTACGGGACCAGCCCTTTCCAAAAATATTTAAGCCTCTCGCTGTTTTTTGAAAGCGTAAATGAAAAGAACAAAATAACCGACAGCTTTGCCATTTCGGACGGTTGGAAAGAAGCAAACCCGAAATTGAACCATCTGCGTGATTCGTTTACTTCCGAACCGATTCCGGGTATCAACACAAGAATTAGAAGAACGATACTCGCCAGTATCATAATCGGTGAAAATTGCGCTATTCTATGGTAATCAAGGCGTGAAACAAAAAGCATCGCAAATACGCCTATTACTGACCATATAAGCTGGCGTATCAGGAAATATTCCTTGCTTCCGAATATTCTGAGCGCATAATAGGAACTTGCGCTGTAAACCATACTGACTCCTATCACAAGAAGAATCAAAACCGTTATAAGTATCCATAAATCAAAATCCCTGCGCCTCAATAGTTTCACCTCAAAGCATAAAAAGCTATCGAACAGAAAATAATAGTTGCAATAAGGAAAACTATTACAACTTTTGTTTCTTTCCACCCAAGAAGTTCAAAATGGTGGTGAATAGGTGCCATTTTGAAGATTCTTTTCCCTGTTTTCTTATAGTAAGCAACCTGCAGGATAACCGACAGGTTTTCAAGAAAATATACAAAGCCGGCGATAAACA
>LFRV01000122.1 GCA_001512485.1 Clostridiales bacterium DTU069
GGACCCGCGAAAATAATGTTCTAAACCTGCTCATCGAACTATTGTACAATAACGTCAACAAGGAGCTTCATTTGCAAGAGCTATACAGTTCAGCTCGGGCAAGTCGAAACTCGCAAAAATGCTTTGAAGTATTTCTTGCAAGAAGCATTTTTGCTCAGACAGTCGACTTGCTTATCCTCGCTCTGACAGTATATCTCTAAGCTGCATTCCGCTATAGTTTCCGTTCTTGTACAATAGTTCTTTATATGAGCAACATACGGCGAACTAAAACCGCAAACATAGCGGGTGGTTCGGGTGATTTCGGTGACGACGGGCGACATGCTCCGAAGCCCTGCTGCTTACAGGCAACTGTGGAGCGGGTTAATGAGCGACCCGGGATATGGAGACCTCTCCGTAAACGTAAATCATGATCCGGAGCGTGTTGTTGGTATGTGCTTTGTCGCCCCAGGAACCCGAAACACCCGAAACAGGACCCGCGAAAATAATGTTCTAAACCTGCTCATCGAACTATTGTACA
>LFRV01000080.1 GCA_001512485.1 Clostridiales bacterium DTU069
AGCGTTTATTTTACTTGCTTTAAGGTCTGTTGTATGTTATAAAAAGGACGAGAGTTTAGGCTGTAACGCACGTGTTTGAAAGAACCTATTTGATATAATAAGAATAAGACTATGCTTAAAAGCAGAGGGGGGGTTGGTATGGAGATAACAGACAAAGAGTAAAAAAATACTATATAATAATACACAGTACAGAAACAGATGAACATATGATCTGCATTTGCACTTTTGTATTCCAAGGCGGAAAACCTGCCTTGGCCGGGTAGCTGGTAAAGGGGGTAAGATCAATAAATGGCAGTGTATTTTTTATATTTATTATTAGCTGTATTATTCCTTTTGGCGGCCGCGGGGTTTTACTTTTCCCGAAAAGTAATTTATATACCTTTAAAAAAGATTGAAAAAATATTGGAATATGAATCCCAAGACCCGTCATTCGATATGGAATGGTACGAACGACTTAATAAAGAAGATGTTTCAGTTTCTTCCCCTTTTGGATATACGATTTCCGGAACCTTTATACGTAACGACAAATCGGACGGTAGAACCGTTATCTTTTGCCACGGCGTAACTGTGTCGAGAATGAGTATGATAAAATACACGTCAATGTATTACAAACGCGGCTGGAACCTGTTTTTATACGACCACAGGCGTCACGGAAAAAGCGGAGGAAAAACGACAACTTATGGTTATTTTGAAAAACACGATCTGAAAGCGGTTGTTGATTATATCCGCAATAAAGCCGGAGACTCCGCTATAATAGGCATTCACGGAGTGTCAATGGGAGCCGCGACGCTGCTCCAGTATGCAGGAATGGAGGATAAAGCGGATTTCTATATCGCAGATTGCCCGTATTCAAATCTTTGGGAGCTTCTTGCGTATCTGTTAAAGCGCGATTATCACCTTCCGCCCTTCCCTTTGATGCAAATAGCGGATTTATTCATACGTTTGCAGGCGAAATTCGGCATAAAAAGCGTGAATCCTTATAGCGACACTAAAAACATAAACAATCCTGTTTTATTCATTCATGGAGAAGCCGATTATTATGTACCTGCATCAATGAGCGTCGAAATGCGTAAAGCGAAGAAAGGCCCCGGCGAGCTTTATATAGCGCCCGGCGCCGGTCATGCGGAAGCAATGCGTGAAGATCCGAAAGCGTATGAAAATGCCATATTCTCTTTTTTGGAAAAAGCCGAAATATCTTGAGTAAATTGCGAAGTTCTGAAATAAGCGATAATACTTAATAACAAGGATGCAGAA
>LFRV01000049.1 GCA_001512485.1 Clostridiales bacterium DTU069
AAATACATTTTGTCTTATAATGCTTAAAAATAAGCGGGTTTTAGATTATAGCATCGAAATCGACTGGAAAAAAAACTTGCAATATGATGAATATGGAAATATAATGTTTGTAAGAATTATACAGAAGGAGGTCCTTGCGGGTGGGTAACCAAATTCGAATTTTAGTAGCCGATGATAATGTAGAATTCGGGGAAATTGTATGTGATTATCTTTCCAACTGCGATGATATTGAAGTAATTGGCAGGGCAGAAGACGGTCTGGAAGCCATACGTTTAATTGATGAATTGGATCCGGATATTGTTATTCTTGATATTATCATGCCCCATATGGATGGTTTGGCCGTGCTTGAGCATTACTATAAGGTTCCGGTTTCCGAAAAACCGATGTTTATCATTCTATCTGCCGTTGGTCAGGATAAAATTACACAGCAGGCTGTAAGCCTGGGCGCGGAGTACTACATTGTAAAGCCGTTTGATCTTGAAATACTGGTTGAGAGGATACGCCAGCTTAAAAAAGGAGATATTCTTATAAACCGTCCTGATAGTGTGAAAACGGCTCCAAAAACGAGGGGGATTAAACCTTCCAGTCTGGAAAACCGGATTACGCAGATAATGAGGGATGTCGGCGTTCCCGCGCACATAAAGGGTTATCAGTACATGAGGGA
>LFRV01000006.1 GCA_001512485.1 Clostridiales bacterium DTU069
AGGAAAAAAAGCAATAGAAGACTTCTGTGCTGTTGTTTTGATTTTGAAATTATATAAGCAACCGGATACCCGAGCAGCAGGCACAAAGCAGTTGATATTATCGCCAGCCTGAACGATTTCCATATAACATTCAGATACAGCATATCAAAGAATTTGGAGTAATGCTCGAGTGTAAAGGATAATGATGAAGGCTCATGTATGTTTCCGCTCGTAATGCTGTAGAAAAAAACAAGCAGCAGCGGAATCACTATGAAAATAGCCATCCATAAAACATACGGATATGCAAGTAACTTAGCTCTGTTTTTCAATTTCCGTTACCTCTCTTTTCATTACATGAATATCTTCAGGTTCGAAAGTAAGCCCGACTTCTCTGCCTACTTCCTGCATATCGGTACTGTGTATCATATATTCAAAGCCGTTGCTTTCCACAAGCATCTCGTAATGAACGCCTTTAAAAACGACGGAGGTTACAACCCCCTCGAGAAGCCCGTCTTCCCGTCTTGTCACGTCGATATCTTCGGGTCTTATGAC
>LFRV01000086.1 GCA_001512485.1 Clostridiales bacterium DTU069
ATGATATCCCGGTATGGCTGGCTAAGCTTCCTGTATAGTATATTTTTTCGGGAATTCAGGTTGTATGGGAAAATATCGTTGACATAAAAATACCCCTCTTAACTTGTATTAAGAAGGGAGTCCGTCGGTTGGTTTGGCGTGCCTGAAGGGATTCGAACCCCTGACCCACGGCTTAGAAGGCCGTTGCTCTATCCTGCTGAGCTACAGGCACATATATAAAATGGAGCGGGTGAAGGGAATCGAACCCTCACGGCCAGCTTGGAAGGCTGGTATTCTACCATTGAATTACACCCGCATTACACCGGGAGTTCCGGCGACTTTTTAATTATACAGAGCACATTTGCTTTTGTCAATAGGAAACGGACACTATTCAAATTCGTTTGATTTGATGATTACCTTCGGATATACAGTAATTGTTTAAGGATTTCTGTATAACATAAAGGGAACCGGAACAATACGGCCGGCTGTCGAAAATGAAGCTCCTGACCCCGTTATAAAAAACAACGCATGAAGCAATCATGTTCCGGAAAGGGATGAAAAGCCTTGAAACAGCCGGTTTTGTCCGTTATAATTGAATCATAAGATGCTCTGTATGTTTTACACGGAAAACATCTACAGCAGCATAACGTGAGGTAAACAATATGCAATTTAAAATCATCTCGAAAAAACGCATTCTTTTATTGATTATTGCCGCAGTTTTCACCATTTCAACGAGCGGATGCGACAGTACGGCACTTTTTTCCCGCAAAAAATTCAATTCATCGAAAATTTTAAGCATGCGCATCATATCTGAGGATGAGCAGGTATCGGAAATCACGAATCAAAATGATTTGGATTTTTACATAAACGCGCTGAATACCGTAAGCTCTGACATAATAAGCATTCAAACCGAAAATATGGCCAAATACAGGCTTGTCATTAACGGCAAAAAGGACAGGCATTCAAAAGACATGCCAATGTATATAAATAAATCTCTTGACAAAAAAGAGATTTTTATTGAAACAGACGGTGAACTTGTTATAATTGATCCTTCATACTTCCCGCAAATACTGCTTGATCCTGTATTTGAGTCTTTGTATGAAAATCGTGCTCCTTCCGCAATTGCTCTTTATGACGATTACGGCAGCAGTATCCGGCTGAAACCCGGCAGTTATGAATGGTATTACAGAAAAACCGATTCAAAATTTTACTCTTCCGTAAAAAATGAAGGTAAAGACGATAAAAGAGAGAAAATAACGATGACTGGAGAATCTCTCCCCGAAATAGGATTTCCTTATGAACCCGATGCTGTAAAACTGGATTTCATGCTTGATAATGAAACGGTATATACCACATCGGATATTAACGCTTCCTGTCCGCTTGGCGACGGTTTATACCACTGCGTCCTAAAACTGTCGTATGATGAAAACGGCGAAAGGGATTTTTATGGCAGCGCGGTATATATGTTCGATATTCAAATAGATAAACCGCCGGAATTTAATATTTCCTCCGACTGGATATACCCCGGCGAGCTTTTGGTTATTACAGCAAGCAATGTAAACGACGATGAAACAGTTACGGTTAAGACAGATATAAATTTCAAGCCTAACGTATTCGGGGAAGGCTCGGAAAAAGTGATTTTACTGCCCGTAAGTTATTACCATCAAGCCGGAAAAACATATACAATCGAAGTATCGGCAGGAAATGAATCAAAAACATTTGAAGTAGAGCTAAGGGACAAAGAATTTATCATACAGTACCTGACTATCGATCCGAAAATTGCAGCCGAGACCCGGAACGACGAAAGCGCCCGTGAAGTAGCCGAGAAGGTCGATCCGTTAAGGCCGGTGCGTGACCCTGTGAAATACTGGGAAGGCACATTTATACAGCCCGTCGAGGGCGGCAGGGTTTCCCCAAAAGATTTCGGAAAGAGGCGGTATGTTAATAACGCTCCGACATCATACAGGCACAACGGTCTTGACATAGGACAGGACGAAGGAACTCCGATCAAGGCAGTAAATAACGGAAGGGTTCTGCTTGCCGAGTATCTTATCGGCACCGGTTATACTGTAATAATCGAGCATGGTTATGGGCTTAAATCATGGTATTATCATATGGTCGAACTAAACACCGAAAAGGACGCCATCGTGAAAAAAGGCGATATTATCGGGTATGTCGGCTCTACTGGCTTTTCAACGGGTCCCCATCTGCACCTGTCGATATCCGTTAATGATGTTTATGTAAACCCTATGCCATTTTTTGAAACGGGCGTTCCGCTTCAATAAAATTGTTTGACACTCAAATTAATACGTGTTATTATTACTTTTAAAATAACGAAAAACCTGTAAATTTTTATTGTTATTTTAACAAAGATATTAATAATTGAATACAGATGGTGATAGAGGCGCATTTTTTATCAGTAAGGCCATTGAGGTATATGGGTACCGCCGACTTGGTCCGAAAGGAAAAAATGCCGAAGGAAAATTACCCCCATAGGCAATTTTCCTGGTTATACAGTGAATAACTGTATGACTGTCATCAATATTATATATTGATGGAGCGCTATCAGTAGTAAATATTTATTCCGGGTAATTATAACTGCTGACGTTTCTGTCAGCAGTTTTTTATTATCGATAAGGTGCCGCAGTTGTTGTAAAACAGCGGGATCTGTAGTATAAATAACTTGGAGGTTTTATTATGAGAAAATACAAATTCGCTATTGTCGGCGCGACTGGTATGGTTGGCCGTACATTTTTAAAGGTTCTTGAAGAACGAAATCTTCCTGTCGAAGAGTTATACCTTTTTGCCTCAAGCAGATCCGCAGGTAAAAAAATTAATTTCCTTGGAAAGGAATATGTCGTCGAAGAACTTACGGAAAACTCATTCGACCGCGGTATCGATATTGCCCTTTTTTCCGCCGGCGGCGGCACCAGTTTAAAATATGCCCCGATAGCGGCTGAAAAAGGATGTGTCGTAATAGACAACAGCAGCGCATGGAGGATGGATCCAAACGTTCCTCTCGTCGTTCCGGAAGTTAATCCTGAAGACATCAAATGGCACAACGGAATAATTGCTAACCCTAACTGTTCGACCATACAGGCTGTCGTGGCTTTAAAGCCGCTGCATGACAAATATGGCCTTAAAAGAGTTGTCTATTCAACCTACCAGGCCGTTTCAGGCGCCGGAATGGGCGGCTACAACGATCTTTTAAACGGCCTGAAAGGCGAAAGCCCGAAGAAATTCTGTCATCCTATTGCCGGCAATTGTATACCGCACATTGATGTCTTTACCGAAAACGGGTATACGAAAGAAGAAGTAAAAATGATCGAAGAAACCCGTAAAATTCTCGGCCTGCCGAATCTTCGAGTTACGGCAACCACGGTCAGGGTACCTGTTTTCCATGGGCACAGCGAATCGATTAATATTGAATTTGAAAAACCTTTTGATTTGGACGAATTAAAGAATGTTCTCAAAAACGCGGACGGCATAGTTGTTCAGGATGATCCCGCGAACAACCTCTACCCCATGCCCATTGCGGCTGAAGGCAAGGACGAGGTTTTTGTCGGAAGAATACGCAGAGATGACAGTGTGGAAAGCGGTGTAAACATATGGGTTGTGGCCGACAACGTCCGCAAAGGCGCCGCCACGAATACGGTCCAGATTGCACAAAAATATATTGAATACATGGAGAAGGAGTGATCCCGTGAAGCATCCTATTTTTAAGGGTTCCTGTGTTGCCCTCGTAACGCCTTTCACAGATGACGGAGTAAATTATGAAAAACTCGAGGAATTGATTGAATGGCAAATAGAACAGGGAACCGACGCCATTCTGATCTGCGGAACTACCGGAGAAGCGTCTACAATGCCTGATCCCGAACATAAGGCCGTAATACGTTTTGCTGTCGAGAAAATTAACGGCCGTGTTCATGTAATGGCTGGAACAGGCAGCAACGATACGAAGCACGCGATTGAATTAAGCAAGTACGCGCAATCTGTGGGTGCCGACTCGATCCTTTCTGTTACTCCTTATTACAACAAAACAACGCAGGAGGGTCTGTACCGGCATTTTAAAGCTATAGCGGAAGCGGTTTCGATACCTGTCGTGCTTTATAATGTTCCTTCAAGAACCAACCTGAATATTAATCCTGAAACATTAAAAAGACTGTCGGAGATAGAAAACATAGCAGCAATAAAAGAATGCAATCTTGGCCAGGTTGCGAAGACAAGAATGCTTTGCGGGGATAACCTGATAATATATTCGGGAGAAGACGGAAATGTTGTTCCATTAATGGCCCTTGGCGGGTATGGCGTTATTTCCGTAATGGCCAATATAATTCCTGCCGACACGCATAAGATGGCCGCCGCTTTTCTGGAAGGGGATCTGGAAACAAGCCGTCAAATCCAGATAAAAACGATAAACCTTGTAGATGCCCTCTTCTGCGAAGTAAACCCGATACCTGTCAAGGCGGCGATGAACCTTATGGGTATGAATGTAGGCAAATGCAGAATGCCGCTTGTCGATATCAGCGCAAAAGGTCTTGAAACCGTTCGCAGCGCGCTTATCGAATACGGCCTGATTTGAATTCTTTAGCCTTTACTGCAAAAGAAAGGATGAGCTTATTATGGTAAAAATTTTGCTGTGCGGCTGCAATGGAAAAATGGGTCAGGTGATAACCAAAATAGCACATTATCGCGAAGATGTAAAAATAGCAGCGGGATATGACATTAACAGCTCGGTTTCCTCCGATTACCCCGTATTCACACGCATTGATCAGTGCAATGTCGCGGTTGATGTCATCGTTGATTTTTCTCATCCATCAGCGATGCAGAATATACTGGATTACGCCGTATCAGGGAAAATACCGCTTGTCATCGCCACTACCGGATTGTCCGATGAACAGGTATCGAGAATAAAACAGGCCGCCGCTACAACGCCAATCCTGTATTCTGCAAATATGTCGCTTGGCGTAAACCTTCTGCTTGAACTTGTCCAGAAGGCTGCAAAGCTTTTATACACAAACTTTGATATTGAAATAGTTGAGAGGCATCATAACCAGAAAATAGACGCTCCCAGCGGAACCGCTCTCGCGCTGGCCGATGCGATTAACAGGGCTCTTCCCGAAAAATACAGGTATGTGTATGACAGACACACAAGAAGAGTGAAAAGAAGCAAGGATGAAATAGGGATTCATTCAGTCAGAGGCGGGAACATTGCCGGAGATCATACCGTAATTTTCGCAGGCACCGATGAAATAATCGAGTTAAGTCATAGTGCAAACAGCAAAGAAATTTTCGGCGTGGGCGCATTGAAAGCGGCAGTGTTTATGCACAATAAAGCGCCGGGCTTTTATACTATGCGTGATTTGTTCGGTGAAATAAACAATTAAAACAAAATGGGTGCCTTTAG
>LFRV01000028.1:0-170 GCA_001512485.1 Clostridiales bacterium DTU069
ATGTCGGAATCCCAGTACACAATGTATGACGGAATGGAAATACGAGGAAGCGAAGTCGTTAATGTTCTCAGGAAATACAAGGACGAGTATATCGGTATTTATGTCAAAACTAAAAAAAGCACGAATGGCGTATGGTACGTTTATGATGTTACTCTCAGCGGGAATGAGGC
>LFRV01000028.1:341-758 GCA_001512485.1 Clostridiales bacterium DTU069
GTAAACGGAAAGATATCGGACAAAGGTACGGTATATACTGCATACGCCGCAGATTACAATAATAATCCCGTTACCGGCGCGTTTATCATCGGAGTTGTTAAGAATTACCCGGAACATGATATTTACATAGACACGGAATATATACCAGCCGGGACCGACGCTGTTATGCTTGATTTCAGTTTTATCAATATCGATGATTATTATACCGCGGAGTACGTATACAGACCGGACGGAGAGATAGAGTGCATACGGTTCAGTAAGAAATAGAAGGTGAAGAATTTTGGATGATATATTCAGCAAAATTACCGCGCTGTTACTTGCCGTAGTATTGTTGTACATATTTCCTGTTGAAAGCATGCTAACCCGTCAGGATGAAATAACGAAAGTATTTGTTTTTAATGAAACGGCCAGGTTTGT
>LFRV01000028.1:787-3741 GCA_001512485.1 Clostridiales bacterium DTU069
CTGTCGTCAACCGGGAATGAATATGAGGTTTTTATGGAGCACAGGCATTTGAGCATTGACCCTGTTTATATTGATCCAGTTGATAATACGTCTTTTCAACATGACTTCAATACAAATGAAAAAGCCTATTATACGGAAGAGATAATCGCCTGCTTGTTTCCTCCGGCTGCTGTTCCGGCCAAAGACAGGTATTACTATATGTCAAAAGGCGACTACTTTTCCGTTTATGTATATAACAAAAACAAAACCGCAGCCGCGAAGGTTCAGCAAATGCTTATTATGGCTGAACTGCCCGCGAAACGAATAATCGTTAATTATGGAGGTATGGTACGCGATGAAACTGACTGATCTCGCGGTATTATTCATCATTATTATAATGCCTTTTATTCTGATCCTCCGCATTAAGTCCGAAAACCTCCGTTATGCCGCATACAAAAGCGAGGTTATTAACAGGTATCTCGACACAGCGGTTGAAGATGCATCAGAATCAATGCTTATACGCGGCAAAGGCAATAAAATTGAGATTTCGCGTGAAAGAGCGGTCAACACTTTTTTTAATTCGTTGTTTATAAATTTCAACACAGCCGGCGACGAAAGATCCAAAAACATACTTTCAGCATATATCCCGGTAATTGTTCTTATTGACTATGACGGGTATTCCGTTATGTCAATGGAAGAATACACAAACAGTTCCGGCGATATGGAGCAGAAAATGATATGGAAGCCTAAGAAGCCGTATGTATATGAAAGTAACGGCTTTATATACCTTTTTACTCTTGATCAGAACGTTACTGTTTATTCCCAGGCAGAAAACAGGTTTTATGAAGGTTTGCCGGAAGATATAAGGGTGAAACTGCCCGATGCAGGTGTTTTGGATAATGATTTGTTTGATGATGTAAGAAAAAGAACAATAGTTGAATCAATAAGAAATGATGTAAACACGGCCATAAACAAACACAACAAGTATGCCGCAAGGTTCGGGATAACATATAACTTCAGCCCGCCGTCAATATCAGACGGTGACTGGCACAGAAATATTGAAGATGTCGGGTTTCTGGCTTTTTTTCAAGGATTCCCGATTGGCCTTAACGGGCAGAGATATAACAGTTTCGCGCTTGGAGCGGCTAGAGTAGTCAGAAAAAGCAGTTATTATATCGAGAAAAGCGCGAATAATCTTTTTTATTATCACCGGGAGAAATGCAAGATGCTTACCGAAAAAAACAGACCATACGACAGCCGCGAGGAGTGCGCACTTGAAGGTGCATTTCCATGCCCTGTATGCAACCCGTAAATACGAAAAGGAACATTTTCCCTGATCGCAAGTATCGGCCGGGCATTAAAACAGGCTTACAAAATAGGACAGCAGTTCCAGGGAAAGCTGCAGTGCATCCTGAACACGACAGCTTACCACATAAAGTCCCTGTTCAGTCAGCACAGAATAACAGCAGTGGGCTGGTGAAATAAGCATAAAGTAACAGAAAGGTTGAGTGTAATGAAAAATATCAAAAAATTCATGGCTGGAATTATCGTTTTATCAATTCTGATTTCAGTGTTAATTCCGATCGTAAATGCGAACTCCACCAATGTTGATGTAAATCTGATTAACTCGCTTGCTTCGCCAGGTTTAGTGTATACGGAAAAGCCTGCGAATTCGCTGCCTTTTTCGGATGTCCTATCCAACGACTGGTTTGTTGATGATCTGAAGTACATATTAGATTACGGTGGTGGAATCTTTTCAGGCTATCCCGACGGAACGTTCAGACCGGCGGACACTCTGACAATGGATATGTATATTAAGCTCATAGTAACCGCAATGGGCCATAATATTCAGAACGGAAAAGAATACTGGGCGTCAACATATATCAAAAAGGCAATAGACGAGGGTTATGTAGTGCCTGATGAGGATATTTATCATACGCCGGAAATGTTTGAAGACCCGTACTATATGTATAAGCAGCCGATAAACAGGGGCGAAATGGCGCTTTTTACGGCAAGGGCCTTAAGCAAGATAATAAAACCGGAAGAATACAGGGACCCGCTCGTTATATGTGAGTTGATAAAGGACTATAAAAATGTTCCAAACAGCAAGAAGACCGGTGTTGTTAAATGCTATGACCTCGGTATAATAACAGGTTATCCGGATGGTGAATTCAAAGCGGAGAATATTTTAACAAGGGCGGAGGCAGTAGCGGTAATAAGGAGAATTTTAGACCCGTCCGCAAGGAAAAGAGTAAGTATTCCGTCTGCAGTGAACCCAAGCCCGACGCCTGTACCCGTTTCGGAGCTTGAACGACCTGAAAAGAAAGAACTCGGAAGCGGAGTTGTTGAAATAGAAGGTGTAAGGTTTGATCCTGAATCAGATATATGGGGCAACGGCGCGATGAAGATTATGAAAGCCGAGGAATTTGTTCATATAGCCTTGAAGTATCTTAGGTTCTACGAGCACGAAGGGAAAGCAAGGGTTAAAGGTTATGTGCCCGAACTGCCGGAAGGGTTTGAATGGGATATTGCAATTGTTTATGAACCAAGAAAACAGGACGACAGAGGGTATTGGGGAGGATCATATTTAACAAAAAGCGGTTTTTCTCCCGAACAGACGTTACCCGGTCCCGGTAATTCATTTGATAAGCCGCTTTATACAAACAAAGATAACATTATTGCGCTTGTATTAGTATGTGAAATAAAAACAGTAAATACAAACATTGATGGAGGCAGATTCTTTATATCGTTTACTGCAAAAGAATACAGCCGTTATGATTCGGTTGGAGGGAATTCCATAGATATACCGCTTGATGCGGAGGTGTTTTTTGAATGGTAAAAAAAACACTGACATTGTTAACATTACTTGTAGTTATTGTTATAATTCCGTACTTAAAACAATCCACACAAGCTGATTCATTCAAAGAACTGCCTACAGGCACTGTGCCTGAAGGAGCCGGAGAGCATATAGCAAC
>LFRV01000115.1 GCA_001512485.1 Clostridiales bacterium DTU069
GTGTAAGCCAGTGAAATAAATGGTTTAGGTCAAAATTCATTCAGAATTTTTGACACTACGAATCAATTTAAGGAGGTCAAATCAAATGAAAAAGCAAAAGATGTCAAAATTCTGGAATATGGGTACAACCATCGTGTTGTGCGCTGCCGTAGGTATTGTGCTAGGAGCATTGCTGCAAAATGTTGTGATGTGGCTGTGCATAGGTGCCGGCATAGGTGTAGTACTTGGAGCAATAAGACAAATAGCCAACTAAAATAAAGGAGATTTTACATTATGAACGAATTTGTAATTACTAAGGATATGCTCCTGATTCTCTCTCCCCTTATTCTGCTTCAGCTTGGTCTGGCGGTGTACTGCGGCGTCAAAATCTTCAGGGAAGGTGTTCAAAATCTGAACAGGTAGGCATGGCTCTTCATCTGCCTGTTTGTTAATGTAATCGGCCCGGTTTTATTCCTCCTGATGGGGAGAAGGAGAGAATTCAAATGATTAGCTTTTTATTCCCGACGAACCATCCTTGGCGCTTGACCCGGAGGGCAGAAGTGAGGTGCTTCGCTTAATCAAAGAACATGAGCAAACCATGGAGTGGAATATCCGCGGTACACTTTGATGGAAAGAAGAAGGGACGGATATGAAGAATACAGTATTATTCCAGGGTTACAAAATATGGGCATGGTTTGTCCTTTTATCCATTTTGTTCAGTTTACTTATTGCCTTGTTCTACGGCAGTCTGCAAATCAAGCGGACTAAGCTTTCCGGCCTGCCGCTTGACGAATTTAAGGCGCATATGGATAAGCGCATTAATGCCCTAATGAAGCTGTATGATATACCGGGCTGCAGTATCGCGCTTGTAAAGGACTTCGAAATTGTATGGGCTGTGGCGTATGGTTATGCAGATGTGGAAAGCGGCAGGGTATTGAAAGTAGATACACCTATGAGTGTGCAGTCTATTACAAAATCTGTTACAGCATGGGGAATAATGCGGCTTGCGGAAAAGGGTCTGATTGACTTGGATGCCCCGGTATTGCAGTATTTAAGAAACTGGCAATTTCAGCATTCGGACTATCCGACAGAAAAAATTACGACACGTCAGCTATTAAGTCACACCGCAGGAATGCCGCTGGGCGATTTCAACCATATCTATGCTGTTGGCGGGGCAATGCCCTCAAACAGGGATGTCACGGCCAGGGAGGCGGTGCCCACACGCGAGGCGGGGGCGGGATTTTCCTATTCCAATGTGGGTTATAATCTTTTGGAAATCCTTATAGAGGACGTCACGGGACAAAGTTTCTCAGAGTATATGCGCTCAGAGGTATTTCTACCGCTGGGTATGGAAAGTGCCACTTTTGAAATAGAGACAGCGGCGACACCTTATCCTCCTACGGGATACGACCTTAGCGGAAAGCCGGTGCCGGTCTATCTCTATCCATCAAAGGCTTCGGGCGGATTATTTGCAACTGCACGTGATATTGCGCGCTTTGCGGCGGCGGGTCTGAAAGAAAACGCCGTTCTGAATACCGGGAGTGTTGAGCAGATGCATCAGCCCGAAAGTTATAAAATCGGTATTTATGGTTTAGTATTTGATGCATATGGTTTGGGTCATTATATTGAAAAGCTGCCGAACGGCTTGTACAGCGTTTCCCATGGAGGTCAGGGCAAAGGCATCATGACACATTTTCAGGCTGTACCGGAGTCAGGTGATGCTATAGTGATTCTTACAAACAGTCAAAGAAGCTGGCCGTTCATCGCATATGTGCTCAGTGATTGGGCACAGTGGAGGGGTTTCACGTCCGTTGGCATGGGAAGGATTATCTGGGGGCATTATGGGCTCTGCGCGGTCATTGGTATGCTGATTTCTGCAAGTTTGTTGATACTGTTAAGGCTGATTGTGGGCTCCCATCGGCAAAAACGAACTGTGTTTACAGTTCTTAAGACCGGGACAGCGGCTATTCTGCTCGAAATTCTGATATGGTGCGTTTTTCAGAAGTATTTATTCATAACTTCGGTTTTTCCGGTTCTGGCTATGTGGCTTGGTGGTTCGGTATTAGTGCTCTCTATTGTGTTGCTGTTGTCAGCGTCTTTACCCGCATGCTCAAGAAAGAGGAATAAAATATAATTTTTACCCAGACTCGCCCGTTAATAGAGTCGGTCTTATAATTGAAGATAATATTCTGATTGGAAAAAGTAACTGAATGTTATATAATTTTGGGTAATGTTGGGAGTGAACGAATGAAATTACTGAAGGAAATTATAGGGAAGCAAGGTATTAACTTTTTTGGGACTCATTAATGCACTTTCATCAATCTTAGCCCGCAGGCATTTAGCATTTGAGAAAGATGAGAGGCCAATGCAAAATGAAAAATTTCTTAAATGATATTCGAACACCGGTTAGTATACCGCTAACAAGAAAGTTTTTATATTCAATTTTTGTATTTACCGCGGGTGTTATATTGGGCTTATTTTCCAAGATGCTTGAAACAAATCTGAGTAATTCATTGCCCTGTTTTCTGGAAGCATTAGATCTGGCAAACTTTTTTTCCCGAATGGGAGTCTGGATTTTCCTCGCGGTGTTGATATCCGTATATAGCAAAACACCTGTCAGGTCTGCTATAAATGTGTTTTTGTTTTTTGCGGGTATGGTAAGCAGCTATTATTTATATACATTTTTTGTAGCCGGATTTTTCCCCGTTTCATATGTGGTGATTTGGATAATAATGACGTGTATTTCACCGTTTATTGCCTTTGTGTGCTGGTATGCAAGAGGGAAAGGCATAATTGCCGTTTTTCTTTCATCGGTAATTCTTATGTTTATTTCTAGACAGGCTTTTGCATTCGGGTTTTGGTATTTTGATATTAGAAATATATTGGAACTATTGCTCTGGATAGCCACAATTTTTGTTTTATATCAGTCTCCGAAACAAATAGTTATGGTGGTAGTAACAGGATTGCTTCTTTATTTCCTTACCGCTCAAATCAACTTATTCTGGGGAATGTTATAGTTTTCTGTTTGGGACAGGGGGACAGGTTCATTGTCCCAATTGTTTTTAAAAGTGTATGATAGAAGAAATACGATTTGTTAATTGGTTGGGACAATGAACCTGTCCCCCTGTCCCTATTTGACCTTAAATACTTAAATTGCTATAATTTTCCTAAAATATAGATAAATATGCAGGTGATTAACGGAATGCAAGATGTCATGGATGAAAATGATACTCATCAAAATATAAAACACTTAAAAAAACTATAATTCTTTTTTGCTATAAAGAAGGTGATCTACATTGAATATCATTGATCCTAAAATTGATAATGGCAGGGCTTTTGACTGGGGGCGAGCATCCGATGATTATGCAAAATATAGAGATATATATCCGGAAGAATTCTACAAAAGAATAATTGATAGAAATTTATGTATAGAAGGCCAAAAAGTATTGGATTTAGGAACAGGTACAGGTGTTCTTCCCAGAAATTTGTATGGATATGGTGCCAAATGGACTGGTATAGATATTTCAATTAATCAAATTGATAAAGCAAAAGAATTGTCTGCCGGAAAAGATATAGAATACTATGTGGCTGCAGTGGAAGAACTTGATTTTGAAGATAATTCATTCGATGTTATAACTGCATGCCAGAGTTTCTTTTATTTTGACCATGAGAGGATTGTAAGTAATCTTTATCGTATACTGAAATCGAAGGGCTGCATACTTATTTTATACATGGCATGGCTGCCATTTGAGGATAAAATTGCGTCTGAAAGTGAAAAACTCGTTCTGAAATATAATCCTAACTGGAGCGGTGCAGGGGAAACAAGACGTCAAATTAACATTCCTGCATGTTATAGAGATTATTTTGAGTTGACTTATCATGAAGAATATGATTTATATGTACATTTTACTAAAGAAAGCTGGAATGGAAGAATAAAAGCTTGCAGAGGAATCGGAGCCTCTTTGCCGGAAGATAAAATAAGCAAGTGGGAGCAGGAACACATGGAATTGTTAGAACGCATTGCACCACAGGAATTCGATGTTTTGCATTACGTAGCTATGGCTGAACTGACGAAAAGGTAAAAATAGCAAACGATGCGACCATACCGTCGTGCGGGGGCGATTGCCTGAGTTTGAGGAGGTAAGCGAATGAAAATAGATCGTCTTATAGGAATAATTACTATCCTGCAGCAGAAAAAAAAGGTAACAGCTCCTTATCTTGCGAAGAAATTCGAGGTGTCACGCCGGACAATAAACCGTGATATTGAGGATATCTGCCGCGCAGGCATTCCTGTTGTTACTACTCAGGGTAAAGGCGGGGGCATTTCAATTATGGACGGCTTTAATCTTGACACGACCGTCTTTACAACAGAAGAACTGCAGGCGATTCTTACCGGTTTAAAGTCTATTGACAGCGTTTCAAATACTTCGTATGGAAAGAGGATTGCAGCTAAAATCACGGGTGACGATTCAGTTATTACGCTTTCAGATAGTATTTTGATCGATTTATCATCTTATTACAAAGATAGCCTTGCAGAAAAAATTGAGCTGTTAAAAAAGGCTATCGGCGAAAAACGTCTTATTAGTTTCCGTTATTATTACAAAAAAGGAGAAGCGGACAAGCTGATCGAGCCATACTTGATTGTGTTCAAATGGTCGTACTGGTATGTCTTTGGTTTTTGCACCGAACAGCAGGATTTTCGTATGTATAAACTGAACCGTCTTTGGGATTTGCATATTACTGAAACCGAGTTTATCCCTCGGGAAATCCCCGAACAAAGCAGAAACTTTGATAGCCATATTACCGATCATTATATGATAACAGCTATTTTCGACAAAAGCGAAAAGTATCGCCTCATTGAGGAATATGGTATAGGATGCTGTACCGAAACAGAAGGTGGACACCTGTTATTTCAGCGGGGATTTACCAATATCGATGTTATGATAAGCTGGCTGCTTGGTTTCGGTGATAAAGTTGAGGTTATCGAGCCTTTGGAAATAAGAGAAAAGATAAAGGGAATTGCTGAAAATATAATTAATAAATATAAATAAACATGACATGCTGCTGTCGTGTTAAGCGTTGTATAATAGACGCAGTCTGAGGGAAAACCGGGCCGGTATTGAAAGATAACAGTTTTATTATACGCATAATGAGAAAGATGAAGGAGGTTTAAAAAATGAATAATGTTTTTCAAAAGGCAAAAGAATTCATATACCGGAAGGCCAGGCCATTAGATTTCGCACGGTGGCAGTATCACTTTGAAAACGGGAGTAAAGAAGCCGTTTTAAATGCTTTGTCTTATTATCAGAACGAGGATGGAGGGTTTGGACATGCCCTTGAGCCTGACGCATGGAACCCGAATTCTTCACCTATTCAAACCTGGTTTGCAACTGAAATTCTGCGTGAAATCAATTTTACAGATAACTCGCATCCGATAATAAGTGGAATTCTGAATTACCTGGAAAGCGGTAAAGATTTTAATGGACAATATTGGTATAATATCGTGGAGAGTAATGACAATTATCCACATGCGCCGTGGTGGGACACAAAAAGCATTGGCGAACATGATGACTACAATCCTACAGCCTGTCTGGCGGGCTTTATCATTAAATACGCGGATAAAGACAGCAGGCTTTACAGCCTTGGCTGCCGTTTGGCGAACGAAGCAGTAAGTACTTATATGAATCAGGGATTTCTTGACAATATGGCTACCGTGGAGTGCTATGTTCGTCTGATGCAATATGTTGAGGAAGCAGGCATCACTGATATTTTTGATGTCAATGCGTTGAAAACTAAATTAATAGAGCAGGTTGAACGCATTATCGCGAAGAATACTGCCGAATGGGAAACATCTTACCTTTGTAAACCTTCACGATTCATCGACAGCAAGGATAGTATATTTTATACTAATAACAAAGATATTGCTGATTATGAATGTGAATTTTTATTTAACACACAGTTGGATGACGGTTCATGGAACATTACATGGAAATGGATCGCCTATCCGGAAGAGTGGCCGATAGCCGAGATCTGGTGGAAATCCTATGAAATAATTAGGAACCTTCTCTATTTGAGAGGTTTTTAGGGACAGGGGGACAGGTACATTGTCCCAAACAAGGTTAACTAATCGTATTTCTTATATCATATGTAATACGCTTTTTGAAAAAATTCGGACAATAAACCTGTCCCTGTGTCCAATTTTGATGGCTTTACTGATGATGAAATCATAAGCTTTGAAAACCAACTCAGACGAATCATAAAAAACCTTGAAAAGGAAGGAGTATAAGAATAATGGAAAAAATATCCGTCGGACCGGAAAATAAATTTTGTCCGCAGACATTGTTTCTGTATGGTACGTATAAAGAGGACGGAACACCGAACTTCGGCCTGTTTTGCTGGTTCAGTTATTGTTGGGACGGCGAATTGGGGGTTATGGCTTGTATCGGCGGCGAGAAATTAACAAAAGATCGTATCCGGGTAAGCAAAGTATTTTCCGCTAACCTGGTCAGCGAATCTATGCTGCCTCTTGCGGATTATCTGGGCAATACGGAAGGATATAGCAAGGAGAAAATGAATATTCCGATTGAAACCGAACACGGCGCGGTATTGAATGTTCCGGTACTGAAAAACAGTCCATGGGTATTTGAGCTTGAAGTTAAGCATTCCATACCGCTGGATGACAGCGAGGTCTTTATATGTAGTATCCGCAATACATTAGTGGCAAAAGAACTTAAAGACAATTCGATAAGTGTGGAAGAACGGTTACGCATAGCCGCTCCCGTAACATGGATTGGAGAGGGACAGTATTATACGCTGAACTGCAAAGCTTTGGGCAAAACCGGAGACTGGAAGGACTTATTCAGTAAAAAGCAATAACAGCCTGTTAAGCGCTGGTTTGATGCCGGAAGCGGGTTTTTATGGAATGTTTAAGGGGGATAATTAAATGTTAATGGCTGATATGACATGGAATGAAGTCGAAAAACATATATCAGAGGTTAATGATAATTTGATAATTCCCGTAGGGACTTGTGAACAGCATGGATACCATTTACCCCTGGGCAATGATACTTTTATCGTGGAATATATGGCCAATATTTTATCTGAAAGAACTAATGCGTTGGTTGCTCCTGCAATAAACTATGGCGTTAATCTTCCATGTGATGTGCATTTGGCAGGGACTACATCAATAAAGCCTGAAACCCTGAGAGGAATAATAGTATCAATAACAGATTGGTGGAGGCAGCAAGGGTTTAAGCATTTTCTGCTGCTAACATATCACGGTGATCCATTCCACATACAAGCAATGGAAAAAATATCCGATGACATTAAGCTATATGATATTTCCGAAATTGAATATTCAGATATACTTGACAAGCAATCTTCCATCAGACATGCCTGTGAAGCTGAGACATCAGTTGCTTTATTTTTGTATCCCGAAAAGGTAAAAATGGAATTAGTCCGGGAGCATGATATAAAGTTTGATGATTTCAAAAAATACTTATTTCATGAAGAAAGCAGTTTACCTGAAGGTTATGTAGGAAATTTGGGTTATCCTTCTTTTGCAACAAAAGATAAAGGAAGTGAAATTATTAACCGTATGATAGACAGGATGATTAATGAATGCTATGATTTTTTAAAACCTTTAAGATAGATCTATTTTGTTACATAAACTATTTCTGTCAGACCAGGATTCTTTAGATAGTTATGGTCGTTGAATCCGATTTAGTTGTTGATAGGTTGAGTTGTTGTTATAATAATCTTTAAGTAATGATTGGCTAATATTGGGTTTCTGCCATGATGTGGATATCATAGCAGAAACCGGTTTATTCCGTTACAGGATACATAAAGAGGAGGATCATATGATTCTAATGAGCGCAGAAGCTCCATGCAAGGTTTGAGGATACTGCATGGAGCAATGAGCCGTTCATAGGCTATTATCCTCAGGCTTTGCACTTTGATATGACAAAAAATTAAAATCAAAGGAGCAAAGTCAAAATGAAAAACAGAATACATGAGCTAAAGAACTTTTATATACTGTGGAGCACACAGGGGTTATCACAGCTTGGCAGCGCAATGACGAACTTCGCGTTGACACTTTGGCTGTACCAGGCAATCGAGTCGGCACTCCAAACAGCGCTGCTGACCATTTGTTCCTATGCGCCGTACGTTATAATGAGCATTTTTGCCGGGGCATTATCCGACAAATGGGACAAGAAAAGGACTATGCTGGTCTGTGATACGTTCGCAGCTTGCTGTACAGTATTGGTGTTTATTCTTCTGAAAACAGGTTCACTCCACACATGGCATTTGTACGTACTGAATGCGGTAAACGGACTGATGAACACGGTTCAGAGGCCGGCAAGTGATGTCGCTAACACGATGATTACCCCTAAAAAGTATTACCAGAAGACGAGCGGCCTGAGATCTTTTTCCGGATCGCTGATCACCATTCTGCACCCAATGCTCGCTGCGTCCCTTTATGCGCTTGGTGGTATGGATGCTGTAATAGCAGTGGATTTAAGCACTTTTTTCGTCGCGTTTTTTGCGTTATTGCTGTTTGTGTATATTCCACCGGTAAAAGCATCTGCCGCAGAAGAAAAAGAAACGCTGTTCGCGTCTGCAAAGGCTGGTCTTAAATGTCTGAACCAAAACAGAATGGTGCTGATGCTGATTTTGTTTTTGGCTGGGGTTAACCTGGTTGCGTCCGCTTTTGATGCAGTGCTTCCTGCGTTTATCCTGCCAAGAGAAAATGGCGGAGAGGCGATCCTGGGGATCGTCACTCCTTTGCCGGAATAGCTATGCTTACCGGCAGTTTGATAGCATCCGTCCTGCCGCCGCCAAAAGATCGGATACGCCTTATCGTAGCAACAATGCTGTTCTCGCTGACAACAGATAACTTTCTGATGTCTTTGACAAGAACTCCGATCACATGGTGTATTGCGCAGATACTCGGATATTTGCCTGTCCCGTTGATGAGTACCAATCTGGATGTTATCGTGAGAACGACGATACCGGCAGAGATGCAGGGCAGGGTCTATGCCTGCAGAAATACGCTGCAGTTCTTCACGATACCTATCGGATATTTCTTCGGCGGCTGGATGGTCGATGTTATTGTGAACCATTCATGGAACGTGTTTCTACGGAAAGCATAATGGCTTCCATGTTTGGTTTGGGAAAGGGTTCCGGAGCAGGCATGATGATATTCATGCTTGGATTATCAGGTATGGCGATATGCCTGACTTTCGGAAGAATTCTCAGGAAATATCATTACGATGAGCCGGTTTGATGTTGGTCTGACTAAACAAATTAAGGCTCCCCGTTACCGGCAGTTATGTCGGCGGTGGGGAGCCTTTTATAACGAGAGCCTAATATAATTAATCAAAAACAATGTACGGTGTTACAGCGTATGTTTTTATACTTCGAATAACCGGACCTTTGCAAAAAAAATGGTGAATTGTAAAGTTTAAGTCTGTTGGACAAAGTAAAGTCTGTTTGTCAAAGTAATATCTA
>LFRV01000090.1 GCA_001512485.1 Clostridiales bacterium DTU069
TTATTGATATGATTATAATGAAAAAGCCGCACGTTGTCAACTAATGGTTTCGGTCCGGAACTTGATTCCTCTGGTTAAGTTACGGCGACCATTGTGCGTTTTGAAAAGTAACCCGCAAATTCATTCCAAAAAACAGCGGGCGGTCCGGGCGTTTCAACACTAATTCTGCCGGATACTTTTTTTGTTATTGAAAATACTATACCCGGAGGTGTTTTAAATGAATTTAACCGCAAAAGAAAGATATCTTCTGGAGGACCAGAAAAGACATGAAGAAATATGTATCCAGAAATATTCAAACTATGCCGATATGGCATCGGATCAGCAACTAAAAGACATATTCAATCAAAACGCCCAAATGGAACAACAGCACCTGAACACGATTAATCAGCTTCTGGGCGGCCAGATACCGTCAACAAACCAGCAGAGCGGAGGAAGCAGCCAGCAGCAACAGCAGCAGCAAAAAAGTTTCATGCCGCAAAGCGGAACGCAGAATTATCAAAACAGCGATAAGGATTTATGCACGGATATGCTTATGACGGAGAAATACGTGTCAGACGCTTATAATACCGCAATATTTGAGTTTAAAGACCCGCAGATACGGAATGTTTTGAATCATATACAGAAAGAAGAACAACAGCATGGCGAAGCAATATTCAATTATATGAACAGCAAGGGTATGTACACCTCGCAATAAGGCGATAAGGGGTATATGTAAACCCTATACCCCTTACGATTCCCTGTTCAATAAAAGCATTACGCCTGTTTTTACTTTACAATAATTGCAGGATACATTAAGATAAAGTAAGAAATGGGCGGTGAGAAAATGGCACGCGATAAATTCGAGCAGTTCCTGCGGCACCGGCAAAGCCTGTTGTATCAATATAAAATGGGTGACTTAACAAAAAATGAATTTATTGAAGAAAATTACAGGACCATTGAAAAGCTAGGAATAAAACCGTTTAAAATAGTAGACAACATAAAAAAATCGATATATAACTACCATTATTATAATGTGCTGGCAAAGTTTCATTACAGGCTGTCCAAGGATTACCCGTCCGGCAGTAAGCAGTGGCGCCACTGCATTTTACAGTCAAATAATTATTATTTTGAAAAAGATAAGGCAACGATGACTCTACTTAATCTTTTGGATTACAGGAATATTGACGCTTATTTTGTTAAAGTCAGATCAAAAAAATTGAAAAATAAGCTTTTTGAAATAGTAATACGCGATCCTGATGTTCTTATGGAAATTAACACGCTTTCATTACGGTATGGCGGCATGGAAGCGTATGATCTCGTTCTCCATTCAAAAAATCCGGTAATATTGAAGAGTCTTCGCAGTAATGGCGTTTTTCGCGATGAAAAAATACAATCGCTGGCAGACAGCTATATAAACCAGACTTATTGATATAAACAGCATAATTTGTTGAATTGATGAATATTTTCCGTTGATACAAGTAATAATTGCTTGGTATTGTTATCTTGCCTCGAGGGAAAAATATTAAAAAACACTAAGAAAGAGGTGAGAAAATTGTCGAGACCAAAAACTCCGCTGGTTCCTTCCAAAAGAGAACAGCTTACAAAGTTCAAAATTGAATGCGCAAAAGAAATAGGTGCCTTGCAATATATTAAAGAGAACAATGACCACTACAAAGGAGACCTGACTTCCTACGAAAATGGGAAACAGGGAGGACCCATCGGCGGGCAAATGGTAAAACGAATGATTGAGATGGCTGAAAAGCTATTATAAATAATTGAATATGATAAACAAATCCTGCGAAGCTATATCAAAATCGCAGGTTTTTTATTTCGTTCATTATTTTGAAGACCTGCAATAATCTGTTGTGACAGCGTAATAAATATCTTTTCACTATTATACAGCGTTGTTTATGTCCAATTCGGCAGCATTTATCATACCATTCCATTATGTAAACTTTCTGCCTGCATGTACATAAAATAAACTAAGAATAATTAAAAGGAGGTATGCCCGTATGACCTACAGAGACGCTTTGTTGGCTTCCAAAGGACGTGATAACAACAGATTTGATGTTTTGGGGGCAAGAAGAGAAGCATGTCCTCAAAAAAAGGGAACGATACTGCGTATTTTTATTCCGGCAGGAGCTGAAATCAACGTGCTGAATATTTTTGAAATATCTTCTCCGAGCGGTATATGCATAATCATAAGACTTCCGTTTCTTAAAAAGCTGTGCGGCTTCTCAGACAATGATCTCGCGGGGATTTTTGACTCCATAAAGCAGGCTGGAGGCTGTATTGAGTTGCAATAACCCTTTTCGGTGGTTCTTTTTTTGAACCACCTTTTTATTCCTCCAGCCGGCCAAGCTTAGTATCGCCGAAAAGAACCCATAATAAACTTATTCAGTAATGAAATGCATTATAACTGCCGGTTTTGGATAAGCGGCTGGTAAAATAAAAGATTTTTAACCGGCACGCACTTACCCCTGATTATTCTTTTTAATATATTTCATTTTGTACTGACGATTCTGAACTGAGTTTTTCAGTATAAGCCGAGCCGGTAAAAAAGATATAATCTCGCCTTATTGAACAGCTGATATCCGCTACGATAAATGTTTTACTTAAGCGTTAATGAATTGTATATTATTAAGCATCGGATTCGTTGGTTTCAATCTGTGTATCTCTCATCAGTTTTAAATGCTGACCCAGTATATCCACAGCCGTTGATTTGTCTCTGGCTTCAATTGCTTCAACAATTTGCTCATGCTGCTTCCATGACAGCGCTATTATATCTCTCCCGCTCTCTTTTCTGTATATGCGCTGTCTCGAAATTAAAAGAAGGTTTTCAACCTCGGTAATGTATTTAATCAGCTTGGAGGAGTTTGATACATTTGCGATACTGACATGAAAACGCACATCATATTCATTATGAAGCTTTGATATTTCTTTGCCAATACCATCCGGACCCATATTTGCCGTTATCCGGCCGTATTTTTCATTAAAGTCGTAAACAATTTCCTTTAATTCCTGTATATCCTTATCGGCAGCCCGTTCTATACATTTATCGAAGGACAACGATTCCAAAGACATTCTTAGTTCAATAAGGTCCAGAAGTTCTTCCTCCGAAAATTTTACACAGTACAGTCCTTTTCTTTTTACATTCACTATGAATCCATTTTGAACCAGTTGGTTTACGGCTTCACGCACAGGAGTACGGCTAATCCCGAATTTTTCGGCCAATAAATCCTCCCTGATCCTTTCACCCGGTTTTATCTCGGATGATAAAATCATATTTAATATTTCCGTATACGCATAATCGGTTAATCCGCTAAGGAACATATATTAAAGCACTTCCTTATTATAAATTATTATTTTTTTTTAAAAGATAACATAAAAAACTATCTTTGTAAAGAATAGAGATTTTGCTCGGTATCCTCTAAGTACAGAGGATAAACAAGTCAAGTATTTTGTATAATTTATAATATATAATAACATTTTATCATAATTTTTTAAACAAAAAAAATAGTCAAATTTAACAAAATTTATATAAAATTCATTCTTCAACTTATCTATCATAATTTTTCCAATTAAAAATTGCGAAATCCATTGCTGTTTTCAAGCAGTTTTTCTCCTCTTTGAAGATTGATAATAATGATTCTTTCCGGCCCTTTTCCTAAAAAAACCTGCAATATATCCACCTCCGCTTAAATTTTTTTGGTTTATTATTTAAGAAATGCCTTCTTAATCTTAATATGATATTTCTGCGGCTGTGTTGGCTTTGTATACGCAAAACGTCTGCTTAAACAAGAGCCTTAATAATTTGAGATATAAATCGCTTATTAATGAGATATTTATTGTTATGTAAATTTTTTCTTTTTATAATTTATTATTTATAATTATAATCTATAATTTAGAATAAATCAATACTATTTTTATAAAAAATGGAATGGTTCAGGTTCCAATTAATGGAGCGCTTGACCTTTCCAGGTACTGTACGGTTCTCTCCCGAACAGGTTATTACGATGACGGTCAAACTCGGAAATACAGCTACATATTTACCGCATTTATTATTTTACCTGTAAGGAAGGCATCAAGATTATCGGCAGCAATATCCATAAGCCTTGCTCTGGCTTCTTTTGTAGCCCATGCAATATGAGGCGTAACAATACAGTTTTTTGCCGATAATAAAGGATTATCCTTTGCCGGAGGCTCAACCGAAAGCACATCAAGAGCAGCTCCCGCAATAACGTCGTTGTTCAGGGCGTCCGCCAAATCCTCATCGACAACTAAAGGCCCTCTTGATGTGTTGACCAGAAATGCGGACTTTTTCATTTTTTTAAGAGTATCTTTATTTATAATGCCTTTAGTTTCAGGCAATAATGGACAGTGGAGACTTACAATATCCGACTTCGTAAAAATTTCATCAATTTCAGCCCATTTGAAGTTCTTTCTTCCCGACTGATCGCTTTTATTTATGTCATATGCCAATACATTCATGCCAAACGCATGGGCAAGATCGGCGACCGCCTGTCCAATCCGTCCAAATCCGATTATACCCATGGTTTTGCCATCAAGTTCAATCAGCGGATAATTCCAGAAGCAAAAGTCCCTGCAGTTCGTCCATGCACCGTCACGCACCGCGTCACTATGCCGCTGAACATGCTGTGTCATCTCAAGTATAAGCGCAAATGTCATCTGCGCGACCGATTTTGTACCATATGTCGGTACATTCGTTACGACAATATTTCTTCTTTTAGCAGCTTCAATATCAACAATATTATATCCGGTTGCAAGAACCCCTATATATTTCAGGCCTTCCAACTGCGAAAGCTCTTTCTCGCCGAGCGGAGTTTTATTGGTAAACACTATTTCTGCGCCCTTTGCTCTTTCGACTGTCTTATCAAACGGTGTATGGTCATATATAACAGTTTCGCCATGCTTTTTTATCCTGTCCCAGCTTAAATCGCCCGGATTCAGCGTATACCCGTCAAGTACGACAATTTTCATTTCCTAACACTCCTTCATTTTTAGTTATTACAACATAAATCTTTACACATTCCGTACCCTCGCGGTTAAACCGCATATAACCGAAAATTGAACTTTACAGTAACGCCCATGCCCGGTTCAATACTCTTTTTGCGTTTGCAATAACCACATCGGAGTCTTCATCTCCGAACGGTTTTACTTCAAAGCTTACAATGGGGGGATTCTTTTCATTCAGAAAACCGATTTTCATCAGAACCCTAAGATACTCTATAAGCTCGTCCACATCATTTTCGCTGTTGGGAAAACCAAACCTGGGGTGCGCATCCCCATAAGCCGGCAATGACGGATCTTTAACAACACAGTTACCCATATGGGCATGTACAATGTGTTCTTTAATGGGTAAAATGGCCTGCTCCGCGGTTTCCCTGACCAACGGCAGGTGGCTTAAATCCACCATGAGACCAAAGTTATCATAATCTTTTTTAATATCCTCGGCATACCTTAGGGCTAAACTTGCAGGACCTATAAGACTCTTTTTGTCTATATCGTAATCAAATATTTCATGCACTATCTTCATATTTCCCTTTTGTTTGGCATAAGCGCATAATTCCCTGGTCGATTCCAAAAGTGCCTGATATGCCTCTTCTTTTTTGTCCTCTTCATATTTACCGCTTAGAAACGCAAATCCGACAGCCCCTAACTCATACGCTTCATCAATACCTTCAATTAAGGTTTCCAGCGCTTTTTCCCTTCCTTTTTCATCTAAGTCGTTTATGTTGAGACCGGTCGTTAAGTGTCGTGGCTGTGAACCATAAGCAACAGTCATATGTGACGCTTCAAGAATTTTTTTCACTTCTCTGCGCGTATCCGGATTCTTAATCCAGGTAAGCTCAATCGCGTCAAAATAATCGTCCGTGGCTATTTTCTTCACCGTTTCAACTATCGGACCTTCGCCTTTCATTGTGGAAGGGTAGGCCATAAAATGAATTATTCCTACTTTCATATACTTGTGTATGGATTCATTCATTTAACATACCTCCATTAATTCTTTTATTTTTCGGTTTTATTGTTTTACTTTTGCAAGTTTTAAAAATGCTTTTTTACATGGGAATAAATTTTGGGAACAATAATTCCGGATCTTGTCTTTTTGGATTCTAACGATTCATTGCCTTAATTTCTCCTTACCGACATAACTGCAAAACATAGCTGCATGTTTTACTTTCATAATTCTAGTACAGGAAAAAATGTGATTATAATTTATTATTTATAATTATATTACAGGTTTTAGAATAAATCAATACTACTTTCCGGATTGCTTTTTAAACATCCGTTTACTTATTTTTTCCCCGGGAATAGCAGCGATAATTATATTTTTGCTTCTATATCTCTTGAGAAGTGTGTATTAATGCAGAAAAACCTCTAAAATAGCGGGTTTTCGAAGAAATTATGGTGCCGGTGGTGGGACTTGAACCCACACGCCATTGCTGGCAACGGATTTTGAGTCCGCCCCGTCTGCCAGTTCCAGCACACCGGCATATTAAAACGACAGTATAAAATGAATCAAGCACTGCAATTGTACTGACCGTACAATTGCTTTAATATATTAACACAGACTTATATTGAAATCAAGTAGTGTAAAATCTTTCTTTACCGCCAAACGAACACCCGAACCAGGACCCACGGAAATTATGTTCGTAACCTTCCTTTTGAACTATTGTACAATAACGTCAACAAGGGGCACTGTATATCTCTAATGCTTCATTCCGCTATAGTTTCCGTTATTGTACAATAGATCTTCAGAACAAGCGGTAAAGCAGCGGGTGGTTAACTGGTTGAGGCAGTGCTGCCGCATTCCGGTTGGTACATGGCTCTGATTCGGGTGCTTTCGGTGACTGCGGGCGACATGCTCCAACACCCTGCTGCATATAGGTAAATTTGAATCGGGTTAAGGAGAGACGCCGGTAAGTATATCAATAATCTCCTGCTCGTCTTCATTACCCGTAAACTCGTACACCCCGGGCAATATTTTGCCTTCGGCTTTTTGATTTAACACTTTAAGCTGGAACTGCATTGTTTCCGTTAAAAGACCCATATCATTAAGCTTTTTTGCAATCTCTGCGAGAGTGTCGCTTTCTTCGACCTCAATGGAAATTCTGCCATTAACACTAATTTGGGCAAGTTCTCCCGGCTCAATCATACCGTATTTTTTAGCAAGTGTTTTAACTTTTGCTTCATCCATATCGGGAGTATATCCAAGAAAAAATATACATCCTATCAACGCCGTAAATATTGTTCCGAAGCCCATTCCAAGCAATATACTTTTTCCATGGATTCTTGTCATATATACCTCTTCCAATCAAACAGAACTTTGCCGCATACACGCTTTTAACAAAACCACCGTTCCGTTTCCCTTTATCTATTTAATCATGCGTGAAATCAATTCAATTTCACCTTTTCCCATATTCAGCATTCTTGCGATCTCGGTACTGTTGACTCCTTTTTTGTACAGGTTTAATACTTCACGCTTTTTCGCGTCAAATGAAATTATCTTCCCTTTCTTCATAGGAATCACTTCAGTATGTTTTTCCTGTTTCAACGCAATTTCGGGAATCTCGGATACCGCATCATCGGTTTCGCTGTTGAGTTGATTAGTATTCGAAGCTTGGTCGTTTATTTTTTCGAAAAGGCCGGCTTTTTCGGCAGCAGCCTCGATAACAAATTCAATTTCCTGCTGCTTTTCTTCCATCCTGCTGACAATATAATCAGAAAAATTATTCAGTTCAATAAGAAGCTGTTCCGCTTCCTCAATCGTCTTCTGAAGTTCATACCTGCGCTCATCAATTTCAAGCCGGTAATCCCGCGATTTTTTCCGCTCAACAACAATCCAAATCATTGCTGTAATGACTATAGCAATCCCTATCAGGATTATACAGACAAAAAAAGCCGTCATCTTTTGCACCTCTGTTAGTTTTATCATAAGTAAAACGTTTATTTGCCGCTAATTATACATCATAAATTCATATTCCGCCGCGTTTTAATTCACACCCGTATATCAATTGTCGCACCTAAAGGCTTTTGCTTATTATCTTCCCGCTGCTGAACGTTTTTTTCCTTATCGGGCTTGTTCTCTTTATCCTGCTGCTTTGATTGCCTTTTTTCATTCTGCTGTTTTTCGCTGATAACCGTATTATGTGCTTCTTCCCGTGCATTCACCTGTCGGGTATCATTCTCAGATTGTTTTACAGCCATTTGAACCGCATTCTGGTGTGATGCCTGGATTCGCTGCTGCGCTTCATTTTGCATGCGGGACATTTCGTTTACCCTCGGCACTATTATTTGCATATCGATCGGCTTAATAGCCATACTATCACTTCCCGAAAAATTTTAGCATTTCAATTAAGCAGTTGTTTACATCTGTCGTATTACAGCGGGCCAATTTTTACATCTACGCCGTCTTTATACAGGGTACAATGCTGCAAGGTTTCTTTTACGTACATGTTAGCCGATCCAATTGAAATTCTTGTTCCCGGATACAGGTAATTATAAACTTTTATGCGTCCTTTTACTTCCTGCTGAAGCCTTTCCTCCAATTCCTTCAGTTCTTCTTTATATTCCGAAATGCGGCTGTCATAGAATATTTTTGATCGCACACTTTTATCCAGCAGTTCCTTTTTTTCTTCGGTAATCGCACCCGCCGCTTCCATTCTCCTGAGCAGCACTACGGCCTGGTTCGCCTTTTTTGTGTTTTCCTCCAGTTTTATTAATTCCTGTCTTAAAAATTTATACCTTTCTCTCACATGCGGGTCAACGCCTACTTCTATCGTTGTGGTGGTAGCCATGTAGCTTCCGATGACTTTTGCTTCTATTTCCCTGCCTACCCGCGCGGTTCCTCCAACCAAAAGACCTTTTCGACCGCCAAGTTCAAGGCGGTTTCCGCATTTTATATCTGTATGCATTATCGCTTCGGCTTTAATATCATTACCGGCTTCAACCCGGCTGTTTTCGATATATTTCGCAATTATATCGCCGCCTGCGACCAGAAGGCCTTTCCCGTTTCCTGTCATTCCTCTGCGCAGAATAATATTTCCCCCGGCTTTAATTGTTGCAGCCTCGACAACTCCGAAAACTTCAACATTCCCTCCAACCTCAACAACAAAACCTGAAAGGACATTCCCGCGTACCGAAAGGTTTCCTACAAAGTTAATATTTCCTGTTGAGTTATCCACATCAGCAGGCACCTCGTATGTTGAAAAAACACTTAGTTTACCATCAATATACATAACCTGTCCGTCAATTTCCGAATACAGGCTTAATCCATCCTCACTGCTGTATACATTCCTTCCCCTGACCATTCTCGCGGGTTTTCCGTCAATAGCCTTAAGCACCGTTCCAACAACATTTTTTCCATTAATCCCGGGAGTTGGCTGTGTTATTTCACATAGTTTCTGTCCTTTTCGGACATTCTCAATATAATCAAGATCCCTGTAATTTACGGATCCGTCTTCCATAATAATCGGTTTTCTGTCCTTGTGGATATCCACAAGAAAATGAATTTCCCCGTTTTTCCCGTTTATCGGCGCCATTCCTTCCGCGACAAGAATATTCTGATCGTATATCGGGTTTTCGGTGAGAGTATGAACAACCTCCTCTTTTATTCCAAATATGATGCCGCTTTGTTTTAAATGGTAAGCAATTTCCTGAAGCCCGGCAGGTTTGCCCCCTCCTTCCGGAGGCTTTATTTTTATATATGCCTTCATTTTATCCGGACTGGTTATTATTTCGACAACCGCGTCTATTTTTTCTTCTTCCTGCTTGTCTGCAATTCTAACCGGTTTGCCGGAAGCTTTTTTTACCGTATCCGATATTACCGCAGCATTATAGTTCCGGATTTTTTTACGCCGGATTTCATTCAACACTTCCTCTTCCTGTACCGTTATGTCAAATATACGGTTAACGGTAAGATAGACACCATCGGTGCCATATGTTAATTCAAATGGTTTTTTTTCAATCATCGTTTCATCGAAATCTTTCATTGTCATTGTAACACCTCAGGAACCGAATAATATGTATTTATGTCTGTCAAGCCTCCCTCTCATACGTAATATAGCTTTTGTGTGAAGCTGCGATATCCTTGATTCCGATACCTTCATTATCGTGCTTATTTCTTTTAAGGTTAATTCTTCAAAATAGTAAAGGGTAACAACCGTTCTTTCTTTTTCGGGGAGTTTATCAATTGATTCCGCAAGAATCTCCTTCAGTTCAGTCAGTTCAATTCTTTTTTCCGGAATTCTGTCTTCATCACCGTTGGATGTATCAAAACCTGATTCATAATTTTGTTCAAGATAGTCTTCCAGCGATATCATGGTTGACATATTTACTTCCCGCAGCGTCTTATTTAGTTCTTCAACAGAAATACCAAGTTTTTTAGCGACTTGTTCATCGGTAGCGGCGTGGCCGAGTTCATTTTCAAGCTCTGAATAAGCTCTTTCCAGATCTTTGCTTTTTTTACGGAGGGAGCGGGGAACCCAATCAAGCTCACGTATACTGTCTATAATCGCACCCCGGATTCTTAGAGACGCATAAGTTTCAAATTTAACCCCTTTATTTATGTCAAATTTATCAATTGCATCAATTAAACCGAAAACACCGTAACCAACCAGATCATCATATTCAACATTTGAACCGAAATATATACTAAGTCTGCCGGCAACATATTTTATCAAATCCGCGTATTCAATAATCAGCTGCTCCTTAATTGATGGATCTTTTGTCTCTCGATACCTTCTCCATAATTCCTGCTGTCTTTGAATTTTTCTAGCAGACATAAATATCCCCCATTCCGCTTTGTTCCTGACAGCCGTGTATGGCTTATCTTTTGTATATTTTTTTAGCAAGCAGCATTATCGCCGGCATAAAACCTGTAAATCAATTCGATGATATTGCATTTAATAATAAACCACAGTGAGCTAATACTACATTTTTCATGCCACTTCTATCTTTATTGTATCGTAGACAATCCATATGTCAACCTTTTTCAATGTTTTTATGTAACTTTTAGCCGCTTTTTGTCAATGGAATGCGCTCAGTCATGATTGATCGAGCTAATTTTCATTTTTTAACTCTTTTCTTATAAATTCGGTGAAAGGCAATGGATTAAAAGAATCATCACCGGCAGTCAAATCAACATTCGTGCCGACCATTTCCTCTCTTTCTTTTTCCTCTTTCTCCTGCTTCTTTCTCTCTTCCTCCTCTTCTTCTCTTTCCTTTCTTTTTTTCTCTATCTGTTCCATCGTGCATATTAACGTTGAACGCGCAAATAAACCTATAACATAAAAAACAACCATAACCCATGCCATTTGCATGATTACTTCTTTTTGCGGCGTTGATTTTATAAATCCTAAAATACCTGATATAAGCGCAGCAGCCAATGCCATAAGCAAAGGCAGCATTTGAATATATCGCATTAAACCCTCCATGTCTGCTATCTGTTTTTATATCACGGCTTTTTATTAACGAATCCTCTCTTATGCGGCCAGGATCTAAACTCGATAAGCAATTTCTTTCGTTGTGTTTTTGAAAGCAATTCAGATGTATTTTATTCCATGCCCTATCGTTTTTATCATCAGGCGCCCATCTTCCGAGTAAAACTCAATAGTCCGGCCATAATTGCCGCCGGTGTCTTCGGATATTACAGGGATACGAAGCTGCTGTAAAACCTCCTTGGTAGCCTCAACATTTCTCTGGCCAATTCTTATCATGTCGGAGTTTCCCGAAAATGAAAACATCTGTGCGCCACCGGCCAATTTTGCAACTATATTTTTTAAAGAAGCACCGGCCTCGCTCATTTTTTCCAAAAGAAGCAATATTCCCGTATCGGCAAACTTGGCCCGGTTTGCATTGTTCTTTGCCTGGTGCGACCAGGGAAGCATAATATGCGCAAGCCCGATCGTTTTTATTTTTATATCATAGAGTGCAATACCCACACATGAGCCAAGTCCTAAAGTTACTAACACCCCGGGATGCTTGGTACAGTTAACGTCGGCCATCCCCACCTTTATGATATTATCCGTCATTAGCACATTGCTCCTAATGAATCAAGCAATCGTATGTATGATTCTGTATCCGGTACAAGGAAGAAATCACCGATTACTCTATCTTCGCCTTCAATAAATTCTGTTTCTATGTACAAAACCGTATCGGTTGTTTTGCCAAATTCAATTGCCGGCACGCTTAATATCGCACCGGCCATATCAATAGCCAATGCGGGAACATCCGGCTTAATATTTAATCCTGTTAAAGTCGATAAAGCGGACAGATATGAACTTGTCAATATATTTCCCACTTCCTTTAATGCGGAAAGGGTTATTTCATTGTACTCCAACTCTTCATCAGGTTTTTTGCTCATAAGGATGTTTACAAGCGTGTTGGCGGCGCTTTGTTCCAAAACAAACAGAATGTATCCCGAGATATCGCCCAAAACCGACAGCAAAATGCCTACCACGGGTGTTTCGGCCCCGCCGAGCACTTCGTTCACTTCACTGAACCCCATTATTCTAATCTGGGGAACTTTCATATCCACCTTTTTGTTCAATAACTTTGCCAAAGCCGTGGCGGCATTTCCTGCGCCGATATTTCCAATTTCCTTAAGCACATCAAGGTGGAAAGAATTCAATAATGACAAATCCATATACCATTCACCTTTCAGTATATACCTTCATCATACATGACAGCCAATGCCCTTATGCAGGTATCAGTTCAGCTATTAATTTTTCGAGGTTTATAAGGGTAACCAGCTTGTCCTGCGCTTTTGCGACACCGCTTATATAATCAAGAGCTTTATCGCTTATTATCGTTCCGACGCCTTCTATCTGGCTGTCGTCAAATTGCAGTACCTCGGATACCGAATCGACGATTGCCCCGAAAGATATACCATTTATATTGAATATAATTATCCTGGTATTTTCATCTTCATCTATTTCATCGAGCCCAAGTCTGAGCCTTAAGCTCATTACCGGAATAACATCGCCGCGAAGGTTTATAACGCCTTTAATATAAGGTGGTGTCATCGGGACCCTTGTTATATTCATCGTCCGTTCGATTATTGTTACCTTGTTTATATCCGCGCCGTATTCCTCGTTATCCAGGCGAAATACAACAAATTGTTTTCTTTCAGTTCCCACAATCCCAATCCTCCTTTATCAAGCCGCGGTAAAATACTATCCTATACAATGGCATTCACATCAATAATAAGCGCGACATTTCCGTCGCCCAAAATGGTCGCTCCGGCTATACAGCGGATACCTGCCAAGAGTTTCCCGAGCGATTTTATTACAATCTCCTGCTGCCCGATTAACGAATCAACAATCAATCCGGACAACTTATCCCCTTTTTTCACAATAACACAGGTCAATTCTTTTTTAGCCGTATTCTTTTCACGCGGCACATCAAGTATATCATGAAGCCATATAATGGGTATCACCATGTCTCTTAGAAGTATAACCTCCTGATTTCTTACATTTTTTATTTCAGAAGGAGAGATATTATTGATTTCTCTAATTGAGCTTAACGGAATAGCATATTTTTCGGGACCTACCATTACAAGAAGCGCTTGAATAATAGCAAGGGTAAGAGGCAGGCGGATAATTGTTTTACTGCCCTTCCCCCATTCAGTTTCCAGTTCAATTGTACCTCCAAGAGCTTCAATTTTTGTTTGTACAACATCAAGCCCGACACCTCGACCGGACAGATCGGTTACCATATCGGCAGTACTGAAATTCGGTTTGAAAAGGTATTCGATAACTTCATTCGGCGTCATATTAGCCGCGATTTCTTCTTCTTCAAAACCCCTTTCAACGATCTTCTTTCGAACCTTCTCTATATCTATTCCCATACCATCGTCTTCTACCTCGATTACAACATTATTTCCGTCCTGGTAAGCCCTTAACCAGATGCTGCCTGTTTTACTTTTACCTTTCGCAATGCGATCCTTTGTCTTCTCGATACCATGGTCGGCGGAGTTGCGGATTATATGTATAAGGGGTTCTCCAATCTCGTCGATTACCGTTCTGTCAAGCTCTGTCTCTTCTCCGGACATATGAAGGACAATATCTTTTTTCAGTTCTTTGGATATATCCCTGACCATTCTCGGGAAGCGGTTAAAGACATTTTCAACGGGTACCATTCTTACCTTCATAACCGCGTCATGCAAACTTGTCGTTATGCGCTCAAGATTTTCAAGCGCGGCGATATATTCGTTCGTTTTTTCACCCACTCCTACATCATCAAGCCTTGTTTTTATAATTATCAATTCACTTACCAGGTTCATAAGCACATCGAGCCTGTCAATATCAACACGAACTGTTTTATTTGTAAGCCTTTTTGCGATACCTGATTTCTGAGCCTGGGCTGCTGAATCAACGTCTGCCGTATCAGGTTCGTCATCGTGCAGATACTGCTCATTATCTTCGTCCTGGATGTTTCCGGCATGCTTCTCGGTAATACGTACAACCTCAACATTGCGAACTTCCGCGACAGAATTCAGTTCCTTTTGGAAAAGGGATTCGTCATGTTTTGTGACAACCATTACCGTGAATGAATAATCAAACCGTTCATCTTCAATGTCTTCAACCGAAGGCTCGGATTTCATTATTTCGGAGTATTTGTCAAGGATCTGAAATATAAGGAATGCTCTTGCCGACTTCAAAAGGCATTTTTTATCAAGCTCGACATGTATCTGAAATACGTTCAATGATTCTTCAATAGCTTTAAGAATTACGTTTTTGTCATATATATTTAAATTAAGCCTTAAATCCTTATCCTTTTGATCAATATTCTTGTCATCCGCTTTCTTATTTTTCTTCTTTTTTTGGGTTTGCGATTTTACTGCGGGTGACTTTTCCAAAATATCCGTAAGCGATTGGATAATTTCTTCATATTCCTGTTCGCCTTCTCCGCCCGTTGAGATAATTTCATTCACATACCCTTCAAGAGCGTCCAGGCACTTGAATAATGTGTCAACAACCGTCATGTCCGCTTCAACTCTCTTGCTCCGCAGGGCGTCAAGAACATTTTCCATGTTGTGTGTCAAATTGGTCATATGTGAAAAACCCATTGTCCCCGCCATTCCCTTTAATGTGTGAGCAACCCTGAATATTTCATTCAATACGGTTATATTGTTCGGCTCTTTTTCCAATTCGAGCAAAGAATTATTCAGGTTTTGCAAATGTTCTTTAGATTCTTCAACAAAAACATCAAGATATTGGTTCATGTCCATTATCCCGCACCCCCATATAGTCGAGTATTGCAGCAGATATTTGATCCAATGGAACAACCTGATCCGCTATTCCCATTTCTATTACTGCTCTCGGCATACCGTATATAATACAGGACTCTTTATCCTGCGCAATAATATGAATGTCTGCTTTTTCTTTAAGCCCTTTCAGTCCTTTTGACCCGTCCGCGCCCATTCCGGTCATAATCACGCCTATTATATTCTTTTGTCCCAGCTTGCCCATTGAAAACAGCATTTTATCAAAGCTGGGCCGATGACCCGAAATCGGGTCGGAATCATCCAGGCGGAGTACTATATCGTTTCCGCGTTTTGAAAGCAGTAAATGCCTGTCTCCCGGTGCAATATATACATACCCGGCCTTCATAAGTTCGTCATCTTCAGCTTCCTTTACGGTCATCTCACTTATATCGTTAAGCCTTGAGGCCAGGGAACGCGTAAACCCCTGGGGCATATGCTGCACAACGACGGCTACCGCAGGCAAATCACCCGGCAGAAAAGGTATAACCCTTTGTAAAGCTCTTGGACCTCCGGTTGATGTTCCGATAGCGATAATCTTTTCTATTACTGGCGCTTTTTGGCCACTAAACTGCTTTTTCTTTATATCGGCTTTTTTTGCTAAATTTATAAGCCCGGCCTCTTTTGCTATCTTTACCTTTTGTATCAGCTCTTTTCGTTTTTCTGCCCCAGAAATCTGAAATATGTTGTCGGGTTTTGCAATAAAATCCACGGCGCCTATATTAAGGGCTTCGATCGTGGATTTTGCCCCCCTTGTCGTCACGGCGCTTACCATTATTACCTTATACGA
>LFRV01000113.1 GCA_001512485.1 Clostridiales bacterium DTU069
ATTTATATCCCCCACATTTAATTTTTTATGAATCCATGCTACTATAGAATATCATATAAAAAAACCTTATTAATTATCATTTATTGTTAAAGTATTAAGTAATAGAACGAATTATGTAATGAATTTTATAGTAATGTCTTTATTCTTACACTTTTTATTGTTAAATTTGACATTTAGTCTTAAGATTTGCCGTGGTATAATTTAATATATAAAGAACCTTTACCAAAACAACTGCTGGCTGTTCCGCTTTGCTGCATTAAGCGATGCAGCTTAGTGTTTTGAAATTGCTAAGCAATTTTTCTGTTCTTTTTTTATTGCATGTATGACCAGGAGGAATCTTTTTGATTAAAAATCTCAGCTTAAAAACTAAGTTTATTACAAGCAACATTTTGGTTGGCTTTTTTCCTTTTGTACTAATTGCTGTCATTTCGTTTTTATTCTTATCCTGGGTATCGGAAAATGAGAGGAATGTTTCTATATATTATAATGTTCAAAATGTTGCTGACACCCTTGACAATACGATAACAAATTGCAATGAACTGTCCAAATTTATTGTTGGCAATGAGTATGTCCGTGCTTTCTTGATTCCGCAGCATGAAATCAACTCTACGCTTTATCATGAGACTTATAAAAGCGCGAAGCAGGCACTCGGCGGATTGCCCTTTGGTACTACATCCATTAAGGGAGTGGGAATATTTAGTCCCGACAGGCAGAGATACATTATCTCCGGTTCATTGACACAGCTAAGTTTAACAGATGAAGAATTACAAAGGGCATTTGAATTAAAAGGCGGGTGGTTTTGGAGCGTTAGTAACAATCAAATGGCCATATGTCGATTGCTTCGGGATAAAATAAATGTCACTTCAAGTTTGGGAATAATTAAAATTGTAATTGATCAGGATTACATCGGAAGATTTTTTATTTCAGAAAATGAATGGATAAACCCATCCTTTGTAATCCTTAATGCTACGGATCAAAGCATTTTATACGGAAACACCGAAAATGAATATGTACGGAAATTCCTTGAGGCTAAAAACAGCATGGACTCGCTTATTGAAAACGACCGCATAACATCTTTTTATGAAAAAGAGAAACCGGGGGTTTATATCACACCATGGCTCCTGTCTGATCAAAAAACTATATTGGTTGGGATTACGCCCGCTGTAGGATACCAATACTCTCTAATATTAAAAAGACTTATGATCGGCGCAATTATTATTGCTATTATGCTTGCGATTGTACAACTGATGTTGTTCCGTCGCTTAATTCTTAAGCCCTTAAACAAGCTTGGAACTCTCATGAAGTCCATAGAATCCGAAAATTTTTCGGCACATTTTAAAGTCCGCGGTAATGATGAAATTTCAGTATTGGGCAATCAATTCAATATGATGTCGGATAAACTGAGGTTTCTATACAACGAAGTTTATTACAGTAAGTTACAAATGAAAAATGCCGAGATTAAAGCACTTCAGGCAGAGATCAATCCGCATTTTCTATTTAATACATTAAATACGATTTACTGGACGATAAAAACAAACGAGTCGGAAGCCGCCGGAAAAATGGTTCGGGATCTGGCAGCGATATTCAGGCTCTCCCTTTATCATTCCAGCAACGGACTGGTTCCGCTTGAAGTAGAACTCGAACACATCTTTTACTATTTAAGATTGCAGAAAGCACGTATGAGTGAACGGCTTATTTATTCTATCGAAGTAGAAATAGCGCCGGAACTCCGTAAGCGGTTACAGGTAATGAAACTGATTTTACAACCTTTGGTAGAAAACGCAATTGTACACCATGAAGCCGTCAATACGCCCATTGAAATTCAGGTCACTATATACGAAGCGGAGAAGAACCTTTATTATATGGTGCATGACAATGGCACAAACGCCGACTTTGATAAGATTAACAGGATTCTTCACGACTCTTCTTTTGTGTCTCGTGGCTCGCATGGCCTGGCACTTCACAATACGAATGAAAGAATCAAATTGAAATTCGGTGAAGATTATGGAATTACATGTACTTCTCCGGTAGATGGCGGAACAGCTTTTGTCGTAAAAATGCCATTGCAATACAGTGATAAAGGGAGGGACAATGATTATGTATAAACTGATGATTGTAGATGATGAACCAATTATAATTCGCGGGCTGCGAGAGCATGTTAATTGGGAAGAATATAACATTACAATTGCAGGAGAAGCGGAAAACGGCATGAGCGCCATAAAAAAGGCGCTTATAATTCAACCCGATATTGTCCTTTGTGATATAAAAATGCCTGTTGCAGATGGTATCGCTTTTGCCAAAGAGATGAACAAGATGCTTCCTAACACAAAAGTTATCTTTCTTACCGGTTTTTCAAAGCAGGAATACATGCTCGAAGCAATACGGAATAATGTTTTTGACTATATAATGAAACCTGCGACAGCGGAGGAAATTATAAAATCTGTCGTCAAAGCCAGGGACGAAATAGAACAGAATTTTATACAAAATGGCCGTTATCATAAAATTGATAACTTTTTGTCAGATAATCTAAAACTGCTTCAGGAGAACTTTGTAAACCAGCTTCTCACTACAAGCATGTCACCCGAAAAAATCCGGGACAATATCGAAACACTTTCTTTACCTCTTCACGGACCCCGGTACCTTTTTCTTATGATGTACGGATATCCGAGCGACAATTGGATGCTTGTACAAAAAATACAGACGGTTTTCGCACAATTTGATCCTGTCATTATTCAAATAGCAAAAACGAAAATGGTTCTTGCTATTCTGAACGTAGATCCGTCGTACACTTTTGGTGATTTAGTCGCACAATATGAAACTCATTTTCTGTGCAGCGATCTGATTGCCGGAGCGGTGATCTGCTCCGAGATAATATCGGATGTAAAAGACTTTAAAAAGGTTTTTACCGATAGCTTTCCTGCAACACAAAAAGGCATTTGGTTTCCAAAAGGTCAGTTCATCCGTGCGGCAGAGATATCCCGCATAAATACAGATTTGTCTTCAGATATTTCAAACATGAAAAAAAAACTGTTTGATACAATTAGAGGAGGTTTGCCCAATCAAATCTCAGCATCCGCCAAAGCCTTGTTTCAGGCACTTGTAAACAAAAAAATGGAGTATCCACTGTTTATTGAAACAATAAACCAAATTTTAAATACTGTCAGCATTCTTTACAATGTTGACGAAAACGTTTATATCCAGGAAGACCTATACAATATAGCTGAAATACGTAAAATTTTTCTGGAACGCTGCAAAACTGCCGGCCCCAGGCAGCAGAAATACGGAGGAGGACAGTTGGGCAGAGCACTGAGATATATGGAAAAAAACTTTTCAACCGACATTTCTCTTGAATCAATGGCGGCTGATTTATACATATCCCCAACATATCTTTCCAGAATCTTAAACGAGAAAACGCATTTGGGGTTTTATGGCTGGCTCCATTATTTTCGCATTCAAAAGGCATGTGAACTATTGGAAGAAACGAATCTCTACTTGTATGAGATCGCGGAGAAGGTAGGATATAGCTCTTATAAAATATTCTCCAAATATTTTCTCTCTTTAACCGGTAAAACAGCCAAAGACTACAGGGCACAGTATCAACAGGATAGCTTCGCCTGAACGACCGCCCGCTTCTGCCATCACTACAGCCTTCTTTTGTTATACAATATTTCTTCATAATTACTCTGTATAAGAATCGCAACTGGTGAAAAAACTCATAAAAAATATCGAACAAATGTTTGCATGTTTAAAATCTTCTGCTATAATTATTATTATGCTATAGAGCATAAAAACAAATTTGGGATTAAAAGTCTAAGGGAAATGAAATATTATATACGGCTGGAGAGTAAATATGCGTGACAGTATATATATAAAAGGCGCCTGTGAGCACAATTTAAAGAATATAGACGTAGAAATACCAAGGAACAAACTTGTTGTAATTACCGGGCTAAGCGGTTCCGGGAAATCTTCGCTGGCGTTCGATACAATATACGCCGAAGGGCAAAGAAGATATGTTGAATCTCTTTCGTCATACGCGCGTCAGTTTTTAGGGCTGATGGAGAAACCCGAAGTTGAATATATTGAGGGGTTGTCGCCGGCCATATCGATTGATCAAAAAACCACGAGCCATAACCCGCGTTCCACGGTCGGAACCGTTACCGAAATATACGACTACTTAAGGCTTCTGTTCGCGAGAATAGGTATACCTCACTGTCCGGAATGCGGAAAAGAGATATCTCAGCAAACCGTCGACCAGATGGTTGATTCTATTCTTGCGCTTGAAGAGGGTGCCAGAATACAGCTTCTTGCTCCTGTTGTGAGAGGAAGAAAAGGCGAGTACACAAAGCTTATACAGGACGCGAAAAAAAGCGGCTATGTGCGACTGCGTATCGATGGGGAAATTGTTGACATTTACGATGACGAAATTAAGCTTGATAAGAACAAAAAGCATTCAATCGAAATTGTTGTGGACAGGTTAATTATACGGCCCGGCATTAATAAAAGGCTTACCGAATCCATTGAAACAATCCTGAATTTGTCGGGCGGGCTTCTTCTTGTTGATGTTAACGGGCAAGAAGAAATAATGTTCAGCCAGAACTTTGCATGTACCGATTGCGGAATAAGTATTGAAGAACTGACGCCGAGGATGTTTTCTTTCAACAACCCGTATGGGGCATGTCCTTCCTGCGCCGGTCTTGGAAGCCTTTTGAAAATAGATCCCGATCTTGTAATAATGGATCGATCAAGATCGCTTGCAGAGGGCGCAATAAATGTCGGCGGCTGGAATTTCGCGAACGAGGATGCATACAGCCGTATGTACCTGGTTGCGCTTGCCGAACATTATGGTTTCAGTATTCATACACCGGTGGAAAAGCTGCCTCCGGGGATATTGGACAAAATATTATACGGTACGAACGGAGAGAGAATTAGAATACGATATGAAAGAGAATATGGAAGCGGTTCTTTTATGGCCCCGTTTGAAGGGGTTATAACCAGCATGGAGCGCCGTTACAAAGAAACAAAGTCGGAAGGCATGAAAGAGTATTATGAAAGTTTTATGGGAAGAATACCCTGCCAGGCCTGCCAGGGGAAAAGGCTGAAAAAGGAAAGCCTTGCCGTTACCGTAGGAAATAAAAATATCGCCGAAATTGCGGATATGTCGGTGGCGGACTGTATGAATTTCTTTTCCGGACTCAGGCTGACGGAAAGGGAAGAATTGATTGCTCACCGGGTTTTAAAAGAGATAAAGGCACGTTTAGGTTTTTTAAGGGATGTCGGTCTTGATTACCTGACACTGGCGCGGTCGTCAAGCACTTTATCCGGCGGTGAGGCGCAGCGGATTCGACTGGCAACGCAGATAGGTTCGGGGCTTATGGGAGTGTTGTATATACTTGATGAACCGAGCATAGGGCTTCATCAAAGGGATAACAGCAGGCTTCTTGCAACCCTGGCGCGGTTGAGGGATCTCGGCAATACGGTGCTGGTTGTAGAGCATGACGAAGAAACGATGAGAAGTGCCGACCATATAATCGACATGGGCCCCGGAGCGGGCATAAAAGGCGGATATATTGTCGCACAGGGCACGCTGGAGGATATTATTAAGAATCCCCAGTCCATAACCGGTCAGTATTTGAGCGGTGTAAAAAAAATAGAGGTTCCATCGGCCAGAAGAAAATCAAATGGCAAATATATCGAGGTTATAGGAGCCTGTGAGAACAATTTGAAAAATATTGATGTAAAGTTTCCATTGGGTATATTTATCTGTGTTACCGGTGTTTCGGGGTCGGGGAAAAGTTCATTGGTAAATGAAATCCTGTATAAAAAGCTGGCAGCAAAGCTTAACAGGGCTAAAACAAAAGCCGGGCAGCATAAAGATATTATTGGCATAGAACATCTTGATAAAGTTATAAATATAGATCAATCCCCGATAGGAAGGACACCCCGTTCAAATCCGGCAACCTATACGGGTGTGTTTGATCATATCAGAAGTTTGTTTGCTTCAACAAACGATGCAAAAATGCGCGGCTACCAGCAGGGACGTTTCAGTTTCAATGTAAAGGGCGGCCGCTGCGAGGCATGTGCCGGCGATGGGATTATAAAAATAGAAATGCATTTCCTTCCCGATGTTTACGTTCCGTGCGAAGTTTGCAAAGGGAAAAGGTATAACAGGGAAACCCTCGAAGTGAAATATAAAGGTAAGAATATAGCTGATATACTTGATATGACTGTTGATGAGGCATTGGAGTTTTTTAAGAATATACCGTCCATTAACCGGAAAATGAAAACATTAAGTGAAGTCGGTCTTGGGTATATCAAGCTTGGACAACCGTCAACAACTCTTTCGGGCGGAGAAGCGCAGAGGGTAAAACTGGCCACCGAACTTTCAAAAAGAAGCACCGGCAGGACACTTTATATTCTCGATGAACCTACTACGGGGCTTCATATTGCCGATGTTCACCGGCTTATTGATGTGCTTCAGAAGCTGGTCGACGGCGGTAATACCGTAATAGTAATAGAACATAATATGGACGTTATCAAAACGGCGGACTATGTTATTGATCTTGGACCTGAAGGAGGAGACAGGGGAGGAATGGTGATAGCTGAAGGAACCCCGGAAATGCTCGCAAACAATCCCAATTCGTATACCGGCCAATACCTGAAAAAGATTAAAGAGTTAAATGCCTGATATTTTGAAACTGGTACTAACGACAGGGATAAACCGGTTTATAAAAAAAGAATGAAAAAATTCCGATAAATATTATAGAGAAATATTATATATGGCATTTGATTTATCAAAAACGGAACCTGTATTTTTTCGGAAGATTTGTTGAATATATTAAAACGAGGGTGTAAAAAATGACGTTTTCGGTAAGTGTTATTAAAGAAAAAAGCGCAGACCCGAATTTCAGAGTCAGGGTATCAATATACAGCAGTTCATTTTATGTGAAAAATGCTGAGGTTGATGTTTTACGCCTTCCTCCCAGGGTCAGCATCAGGTATCCGCAAGAGATAGAGTCAAGGCTTTCTGATACAGATCGTAAAAAACTTGATCTGGAAATTTTAAACAAAGTCGTTGAATATATCATGCAAACTGCCGAAAAAAGCGAACTTAATGTAACGGCATTTTTAGGCAGAAAAAATTAACATTTTCTGTTTTTTACCGCTTTCCATTTAGGCTGAATATATAATTCCCCTTTAGAGTTCAACGATGCAAAGAATATGTCCTTCGGGTTCGACCATCCCTCGTTTCTTAACTGCTCCATAAGCCAATTAGTGTCAAGATTTGCGAGTTCCAAATTTTCGTTATGAACGACGCCGTCAATAATAATGTCCAGCGAAGGTCCTTCATACTCCGTGCTTATTCCAAGATCAGCCGGAGTCAATGGCCTTTTTTGGGACTTCAGTACCATGCTTAGTTCTCCGTTTGTTTCAAGCACCCCGAGTTCAACATCCGATATATTTTGAACATTGGATATTCTTAGCTGCTCAAGCAAATCATTAATAGTATAAAGTTCTTTTCGGAGGTTTTTTTCCTGAAGAGTTCCGTTTTTTATTACGACGCGCGGGCGTCCGCATATTATTTCACGGGCTCGTATGCTTTTAATCGATATTATTGATATAACAAACTGGCAAACGACAAGTATGGAAATGGCGATAATCCCGTCTAATATATTTTTATTTTCTTCGGTCAGCGGAAATGCCGCGATTTCGGAAATCATTACCGCTATCGCGAATTCAAAAGGCTGTAGCTGCCCGATTTGCCTTTTGCCCATAAGACGCATGGATAGAACAACAATTAAGTATAATAATGCCGTCTTCCATACAAGATTGATAAACATCCGCTTCCTCCGTAATAATTATTTGACGATGACATACCTTTATTTTTTCATATTCACCCTGTATATATTCAGCGCACAATTCGAAGAACTACTGTACAATACGGGTCGCTCATTAACCCGCTCCACAGTTACCTATAAGCAGCAGGGCTTCGGAGCATGTCGCCCGTCGTCACCGAAAGCACCCGAACCAGAGCCGCGTACCAACCGGAACGCGGCAACAATGCCTCGACCCGTTAGCCACCCGCTGTCTTTTCTGCGTAACTATCACAGGTGACTTGAAAGAACTATTGTACAATATAAGGAAACTATAGCGGAATGCAGCATAGAGATACACAGTCTGAGCGAGGATAAGCAAGTCGACTGTCTGAGCAAAAATGCTTCCTACAAAAATTATTCCAAGCATTTTTGTGAGTTTCGACTTGCCCGAGCTGAACTGTGTAGCTCTTGCAAATGAAGCTCCTTGTTGACGTTATTGTACAATAGTTCAAAAGGTGGGTTTTGAACAATATTCCCGCGGGGCCTGGTTCGGTCAATCAGGCAAGAAGACTTTTGAGAGGGGGGCATTCTTCTCTTAGAAGTGAGTATAAATTTAAATCGTGGTATTTACCGTTATGATATGTGGCTTTCCGCATCGTGCCCTCATATTTGAAACCGCATTTTTCAGCAACCTTGCAGCTTCCTATATTCTCGCTCATTGCATTAACCTGGATGCGGTTTATTGGAAAGCACGCGAACAGGTAACTGCAGAAAAGAAGCAATGCTTCGGACATATAACCCTTGCCCGCATATGACGGGTGAAAAAGCTCATATCCTACTTCGAACCCGGACTGGTAATCAAAGCCTTTAAAGAACAGTATTTCACCCAGATACTCTCTGTCATCGGTATCCATGATAAGCATTCTGCCTTCATTTTTACCCCAAAGGCCGTTTTTTAAAAATTCCTTTTTAAATTCGGTTTCCGACGGTATAATCAGATGCCAATAAGGGCCTTTGTTGTTAATGCAGCAAATAAGGTTATATACAACATCCAGTTCTTTTTCCCTGATTGTGCGCAGTAAAACTTTCTTTCCTTTAATCATTCGCTTCATTCCCCGGTTAATAATATAATAGAACTTGTTATTTTCAACATACTCGGTATCCATATTATATCACGAAATTATGCAGCAGGGCACCGGCTGCATAATTTCGTGATACAATGTTCCCGGGCACCCGTTCGAAATTATCCCCACATCTTAAAAAATAAGCTATAATAAAATAAATAAGAATCGAAACTCGCGAAAATGCAGGTGATAAATTTCTATATGCTGCGGAATATATTGTTCAGACAATATTTTGGAGGATGGCTGTGGCTGTAAGGCGAATAAAAATAATAGTTGAATACAACGGCACCGGATATCATGGGTGGCAGGTCCAAAATAACGCACATACGATCCAGGCTGAAATTGAAAATGCGATATTTGCAATAACGGGAGAAAAAGTGCGTGTTACCGGAGCCGGCAGAACGGACGCCGGTGTTCATGCATATGGTCAGACGGCGCATTTCGACACTGAATCGGCGATTCCGGCCGATAAGTTTCAATACGCTCTTAATGCTGTTCTTCCGAAAGATATAGCCGTTATATCTTCAGAAGAAGCCGGGCCCGGGTTTCATGCAAGATATTCCGCGACAAGCAAAACATATCAGTATAAGGTTATTAACCGGATAACCAGATCGCCGCTGGCTGAAAATATGGCATGGCATATTCCCGAACCGCTTGACTTTGACCAAATGGCAGCAGCGTCTTCATTTTTTCTTGGCACTCACGACTTTTCTTCATTCTGCTCAAGCGGCCATAACATATCAAATTTCACAAGAACAATTACCGTATCGCAGTGGAGCCGTGATGGTGATTACCTTGTATATACGATTCGGGGCAATGGTTTTTTGTATAAAATGGTCAGGATTATTGTCGGAACAATGGTGGAAATAGGTTTGGGGAAAAGATCACCGGCTGCAGTGCCTGAACTGTTGGCAGACAAGGAAAGGAAAAAGTCCGGGATCACCGCTCCTCCATACGGGCTTTATCTTGTCAGAGTTGATTATGATTAGAAAATATAATATAAAAAGGAGCTTTGGGGAAATGAAACTTCAAGCTAAAATAATTAAAGGGACAAAGACGCTTGCCGAAGACGAACTTATTTTCAGCGAACAGGGAAGCTTTCAAAAACAACTTGAGCAGTGTTTCGTAGATCTGTGCAAAAAAATGGAAATATCCGTTCCGATATGGCTTAAGAAAAATACGAGAGAGTTTGTCAGGTTCGGAAGGACATCGTTTAACAGCGATCAATTCTTGGAACCTATTGATTTTGATCGGTTTGAAATAAGGTTTATCAAATAAATATTTATTTGTTAAAATTCGCGTAATAAAAAAATGGCTCCTTTAACCGGTAAATAGAGGAAAAAATGTAAAAATAAAAAAAGCATTGACTTTGATAATGTGGTGTGATAGAATTATATACTGCATTATCATATTGTGTCCAGGCATACCTATTCAAGGAAATATTTTTTTTGTTTATTATAACACATATATGCAAAGGGTACAATATAATCTAGGCAAATTTACAACCAAAAAATAGATTGGGAGAATGATAGTATTTGAACTATTATGGATTAACCTTATAACCACATGAAAGAGATTAGGTCCAGCAAATTTAGTACTCGTTTTCCTAGTCTATTTTTGTTGTTTATTTAATTTTATACAGGTAATGAATTACATAAGCTTATTCCCGCAAGGGATAAGATATCCTTAATATATTATATACACTACTATCCGTATTATTCTATATGGCTGTAATTGATAACACAAAGCTTTATGAGGTGATAATGGATGATGGTACATCCTGTACAATTGGGAAAGACAACCAGAATGAGTTACTCAAAAATCAATGAAGTCCTTGAAATGCCAAATCTGATTGAAATCCAGAAAAATTCTTATCAATGGTTCTTGGATGAAGGCCTTAGGGAAGTTCTGAGAGATGTTTCCCCGATAACCGATTATACCGGGAATCTTGTTATGGAGTTCATTGATTATTCACTCGATGAAAACATAAAGTATTCGGTAGAGGAATGCAAGGAACGGGATACTACATATTCCGCTCCGTTAAAAGTCAAGGTTCGTTTAATTAACAAGGAAACCGGCGAAGTGAAGGAACAGGAAATATTTATGGGCGATTTCCCGTTGATGACCGAAACCGGAACATTTGTTATAAACGGAGCGGAACGCGTCATAGTAAGCCAGCTTGTCCGTTCGCCAGGTATTTATTACTCCATGGATCGTGACAAGACAGGGAAAAAGCTGTATTCGAATACGGTTATTCCGAACAGGGGAGCATGGCTTGAGTACGAAACCGATTCGAACAACGTCGTATCGGTTAGAATTGATCGTACGAGAAAGTTGCCTATCACGGTTTTCTTAAGGGCTCTTGGATACGGAACAGACGCGCAGTTGATTCAGCTTTTCGGCGAGGATGAAAAACTCCTTGCAACGATTCAGAAAGACAATACAAAAAGCGAAGAAGAAGGGCTGCTGGAAGTATATAAACGCCTGCGTCCCGGGGAACCGCCGACTGTCGAAAGCGCCAGTACTTTGCTTAACAATCTTTTTTTTGATCCTAAGCGTTACGACCTTTCGAAGGTAGGGCGTTACAAATTCAATAAGAAACTGGCTCTTGCCTACAGGATATGGGGTAAATTCGCCGCCGATGACATACACGACGGTCAGACAGGAAAACTAATTGTTAAAAAAGGTCACGTTATTTCCGAGGAAGCCGCGTGGAAAATCCAGAATTCCGGTGTTAATGTGGTAAACCTTGATATAAACGGCAAAATAGTGAAAGTTATCGGAAACAATACCGTTGACATACAGGGTTATATAAACTTTGACGCTTCTTCTGTGGGAATTACCGAGAAGGTTAATTATGGAGTGCTTAAGCAGATTTTGGATGAATACTCCAGTGACGAAGATATAAAAACCGCCATCATCTATAACAAAGATCTGCTTATTCCGAAAAATATAACCGTTGAAGATATTGTCGCGTCCGTGAGCTATATTTTTGGCCTTGATGACGGTATTGGCACACTTGACGATATTGATCATCTTGGAAACAGGCGGTTGCGCTCCGTAGGCGAACTCCTTCAGAACCAGTTCCGTATAGGGCTTGCGAGAATGGAACGCGTTGTACGCGAGAGAATGACAATACAAGATATTGATATTGTTACGCCGCAGGCACTGATTAATATCCGTCCGGTAGCTGCCGCAATCAAGGAATTTTTCGGAAGTTCTCAGCTTTCGCAGTTCATGGATCAGACGAATCCGTTGGCTGAACTTACGCATAAGCGCAGGTTGAGCGCTCTCGGTCCCGGAGGCCTTTCCCGTGAAAGGGCGGGGTTTGAAGTTCGTGACGTTCACCATTCCCACTACGGACGCATGTGTCCGATAGAGACCCCTGAAGGCCCGAATATCGGCCTGATTGGTTCCCTCAGTACTTATGCCCGCGTTAACGAGTACGGGTTCATAGAGGCGCCGTATCGGAAGGTCGATAAGAAAACGAACCGTGTTACGAATGAGGTCGTTTACATGACCGCCGATGAAGAAGACGGGTATATTATTGCCGAAGCTAACGAGCCGCTGGATGAAGAAGGGCATTTCCTGGGCAAACGCATAGGATGCCGGTTCCAGGATGAAATAATTGAAGTGAGCCCGGATCGCGTCGACTACATGGATGTATCGCCGAAGCAACTGGTTTCGGTTGCTACCGCTATGATTCCTTTTTTGGAGAATGACGACGCAAACAGGGCATTGATGGGTTCCAACATGCAGCGCCAGGCGGTGCCGCTGATCAAAACGGAGGCCCCGATAATTGCGACGGGAATAGAATACAAAGCAGCGAGGGATTCGGGCGTAGTTAAGATTTGCCAGAACGACGGCGTTGTAGAAAAAGTCACGGCTAATGAAATTGTAGTTCTCCGCGATGATGGTATAAGAGACTATTATAAGTTATTGAAATACCAGCGTTCGAACCAGGGAACATGCATAAACCAGCGCCCGATTGTAAAAAAAGGCGAGAGGGTAAGCGCGGGTGATGTTATTGCCGATGGACCGTCAACCTGTCAGGGGGAAATTTCGCTTGGCAAGAACATACTGGTAGGGTTTATGACATGGGAAGGCTACAATTATGAGGATGCTATCCTGATTAGCGAAGAACTGGCCAGAGATGATGTGTATACATCAATTCATATAGAAGAATATGAATCAGAGGCCCGCGATACAAAGCTTGGTCCCGAAGAAATCACACGCGACATACCTAATGTCAGTGAAGACACCTTGAAGGACCTTGATGAAAGAGGAATTATCAGAATAGGCGCCGAAGTGCGCGCCGGCGATGTGCTGGTCGGGAAAGTTACCCCGAAGGGTGAAACCGAACTTACGGCCGAAGAGCGATTGCTGCGTGCAATATTCGGTGAAAAGGCGAGGGAAGTCCGTGATACGTCGTTAAGGATCCCTCACGGTGAATCGGGTATCGTTGTCGATGTAAAGGTATTTACCCGTGAACACGGGGATGAACTGCCGCCCGGTGTAAACCAGTTGGTGCGCGTTTATGTCGCACAGAAAAGAAAAATATCGGTCGGTGATAAAATGGCCGGCCGTCATGGCAACAAAGGCGTTATATCGCGTATTCTGCCGATAGAGGATATGCCGTTCCTGCCGGACGGAACCCCGCTTCAGATCGTTCTTAACCCGTTGGGTGTTCCTTCGCGTATGAATATCGGACAGGTGCTCGAAACTCATCTTGGCTACGCGGCGAAGGTACTGGGATGGAAGGTAGCTACTCCGGTATTTGACGGGGCGAATGAAAACGATATAATAGAAACGCTTAAAATGGCCGGTTTGCCGGAAGACGGGAAAACAATCCTGTATGACGGGCGTACGGGTGAGCCTTTCGACAGCCGCGTAACGGTTGGTTATATGTACTTCCTGAAACTTGCTCACCTTGTTGACGATAAAATACATGCCCGTTCAACAGGACCTTATTCTCTTGTAACACAGCAGCCTTTAGGCGGAAAAGCGCAGTTTGGCGGCCAGCGTTTCGGAGAAATGGAAGTTTGGGCTCTCGAAGCATACGGTGCCGCATACAGCTTGCAGGAAATACTTACCGTAAAATCCGATGATGTTGTCGGCCGTGTTAAGACCTATGAGGCTATAGTCAAGGGTGAAAATGTCCCCGAGCCGGGCATCCCCGAGTCGTTTAAGGTGCTTATGAAAGAGCTCCAAAGCCTCGCGCTTGATGTGAAGGTATTCAGTGAAGAACGTGAGGAAATTGAAATCAGGGAATCGGTTGACGATGATCTCGAGGAACTCGATGTAAACATAGAGGGACGTGAAGACGAGGTGTTAGGCGTTCAGAACGAGAATTACGATGAATGCTCTGACTTCACTGATAGCGATTTCACTGTGGATGTGGATTTTGACAGTTTCGAAAACGCCGAAGAGCTTGATGAAGATGCTGTTGACGAATTGTTTGCCGTAGAAGACGACGAAGATATTATTATCGATGACGATGATGACATATAGGAGGGTTGCTGGCTGTGTTTGAATTGACCAATTTTGATGCAATACGTATTGGTTTGGCTTCTCCGGAGAAAATACGCGAATGGTCGCGCGGGGAAGTGAAAAAACCTGAAACGATAAACTATAGAACCCTTAAGCCTGAAAGAGACGGGCTGTTTTGTGAAAGAATATTCGGTCCTACCCGCGACTGGGAATGCCACTGCGGAAAGTATAAACGCATAAGATACAAGGGCATAGTCTGCGATCGCTGCGGAGTCGAGGTTACGCGTTCAAAAGTGCGCCGCGAAAGAATGGGGCACATCGAGCTTGCAGCTCCGGTATCGCATATTTGGTATTTCAAGGGCATTCCAAGCAGGATGGGGCTTTTGTTGGATATGTCGCCGAGGGCGCTTGAGAAAATACTGTATTTCGCTTCATATGTTGTGATAGATCCCGGACAGACCCCGTTATCAAAGAAACAGGTTCTGAATGAAAGGGAATACCGTGACAGTATCGAGAAATTCGGGAACAATTTCCGTGCCGGGATGGGTGCCGAATCGATAAAAGAACTGTTAATGGAAATTGATCTTGACGAGCTTTCGGATGAGCTGCGAAATGAGGTTGAAGAATCGAGCGGCCAGAAAAAAATTCGTGCGATTAAAAGGCTTGAAGTGGTTGAAGCCTTCCGTCAATCCGGAAACAGGCCGGAGTGGATGATTCTCGACGTCATTCCCGTTATACCTCCCGAGTTAAGACCAATGGTGCAGCTTGACGGCGGACGCTTTGCGACATCCGATTTGAACGACCTGTACCGCAGGGTTATAAACAGGAATAACCGTCTGAAAAGGCTTTTGGATCTCGGAGCGCCGGAAATAATAGTACGCAACGAGAAAAGAATGCTCCAGGAGGCGGTTGACGCGCTGATAGACAATGGCCGCCGCGGAAGACCGGTTACCGGACCGGGGAACCGGCCTTTGAAATCCCTTTCCGACATGCTTAAGGGAAAACAGGGACGATTCCGCCAGAACCTCCTCGGAAAGCGTGTCGATTATTCGGGACGTTCGGTTATAGTTGTCGGTCCCGACTTGAAGATATACCAGTGCGGATTGCCGAAGGAAATGGCCCTTGAACTGTTTAAGCCGTTTGTCATGAAAAAGCTTGTTGAAAAAGGGCTCGCGCATAACATAAAAAGCGCAAAAAGAATGGTGGAACGTGTCCGCACCGAGGTCTGGGATGTGCTCGAGGAAGTGATAAAAGAGCATCCCGTTCTTTTAAACCGCGCTCCTACGCTGCATCGCCTCGGAATCCAGGCTTTTGAACCGGTTTTGGTCGAGGGCAGGGCTCTTAAACTGCATCCCCTCGTATGTACTGCGTATAACGCGGACTTTGACGGTGACCAGATGGCCGTGCACGTACCGCTGTCGGCTGAGGCACAGGCGGAAGCAAGATTTCTTATGCTTTCCGCAAACAACCTGTTAAAACCGCAGGATGGTAAACCTGTTACCGTTCCGACGCAGGACATGGTTCTAGGCACGTACTACCTGACAATTGAAAAAGAAGGGGCATTAGGCGAGGGTAAGGTTTTTTCATCGCCGGAAGAGGCGATAATGGCCTATGATAACGGTTATGTGTCGCTCCAGGCGCGTATAAAGGTCCGGATTTCGAAGGAAATTGACGGTGTGAGAAAATCAAAAGTAGTTCAAACAACGGTCGGCAAGCTCATATTCAACGATGCTCTTCCGCAGAATCTTGGTTTTGTCGACAGAAGCGATCCGGAACACGAACTCGATCTTGAAGTTGATTTTCTCGTATCGAGAAAAGAGCTTGCAAAGATTGTTGAACGCTGCATAAAGGTAAACGGGGCTCATATGACTGCTATTGTACTGGATAAGATAAAGGAACTCGGTTTCAAATACTCAACCAAAGGAGCCATTACGATAGGTATTTCCGATATGATAATTCCCGAGGTAAAACAAAAATTCCTCGAGGAAACGGATAAAAAGATTGAGACGATAACAAAGCAGTACCGCCGCGGAATGATAACTGAAGACGAGAGGAAATCCGCCGTTGTAAACGCGTGGAACAAGGCGACGGAGGACGTAAAAAACGCGCTGATTGCCGGAATGGATAAATTTAACCCCGTATTTATGATGTCGAATTCCGGGGCGCGCGGAAACGTAAACCAGATAAGGCAATTGGCCGGAATGCGCGGGCTCATGGCTGATACTTCAGGTGAAACGATTGAGATTCCGATTCGTTCGAACTTCAGAGAGGGCCTCAGCGTTTTGGAATACTTCATATCCACGCACGGAGCGCGTAAAGGTTTGGCGGATACCGCATTAAGGACAGCCGACTCCGGTTATCTCACGCGACGATTGGTTGACGTAAGCCAGGATGTTATTGTCAGGGAAAAGGACTGCGGAACGGATGAGGGCATCACGGTAACGGACATCGTGACGAGCGGCGAAACTATTGAAACGCTTGAAGAACGCATAACAGGGCGTTATGCGGCCGAAGATATAGTTCATCCTGAAACGAAAGAGATATTGGTAAAGCATCATGAGCTTATTGACGACAATATTGCGAAGAAAATTACAAATGCCGGAATTAAAAAGGCAAGAATACGCTCGGTGCTGACTTGCCGGACAAGGACGGGCGTTTGTTCAAAATGCTACGGTATTAACCTTGCGACAGGCGAAGAATGCAATGTCGGTGAAGCGGTGGGCATTATTGCGGCCCAATCGATAGGCGAGCCCGGAACACAGTTGACAATGCGCACTTTCCATACCGGAGGTGTCGCCGGGGAAGATATTACGCAGGGTCTCCCCCGTGTTGAAGAGCTGTTTGAAGCAAGGAAACCAAAAGGCCTTGCAATAATATCGGAAATAAGCGGAACCGTTACTTTGAGGGAAACAAAGAAAAAACGTGAAGTAGTTGTCACGAACGAATCCGGTGACAGCCATACGTATTTGATCCCGTATGGTTCAAGGCTTAAAGTATCCGACGGCGACGTTATTGAAGCAGGGGATGAGCTTACCGAAGGTTCGGTAAATCCGCATGACATATTGAAAATAAAGGGACTTCATGCAGTCCAGTCGTACCTGCTTCGTGAAGTGCAGAAGGTTTACCGTTTGCAGGGTGTTGATATTAACGACAAACATATAGAGGTTATAGTCAGGCAAATGCTTAGGAAAGTAAAGGTCGATGATGCGGGTGACACTAATCTTCTGCCCGGCGGATTGGTCGATATGTTTGAATTTGAAGACGCAAACAGCGAAGCGGAGGCGAAAGGTCTCCGGAAAGCCGAAGGAAAAAGTGCCCTTCTTGGTATAACGAAAGCTTCTCTTGCTACCGATTCGTTCCTTTCGGCGGCATCGTTCCAGGAAACCACAAGGGTTCTTACCGAGGCCGCTATTAAAGGAAAGGTTGATCCGTTGCTGGGTCTGAAAGAAAATGTGATAATCGGCAAACTGATACCGGCGGGTACGGGAATGAATATCTACCGTGAAGTTGAAATCGAACCCGGAATGCAGCAGCTAAGCGCTGTAAAAGAGCTTTACCTTGAAGAATTGTTATCAAATTCTTTCGGATTTTAAAAGGGCTGTCTAAAAAATTTTTTAACCCTAAGGGCAGCCGGAGCAATTTGCAAAAAAACGGCAGTTTAACTGCCGTTTTTTATACCCTGAACTTCCGCCACGGTCTTTTTTTAAATTTGGAGCAAGCTTTTTTCAGGCTGCCGTCGCATTTGCGGACCGAAAACATACTGCAGATTCCATAGCTGCTGTTAGGCGAATCCGGCTCAAATTTAAAATGTATACAGTCGGAGCAGCGGTAATCCAGCCGCCTGTGAAAAGAATCCATTTCGAAGGCCATAAAACCTGAGCAATAGAAATCGGCGGATACTATGCCTTTATCACGGCATAATATTTCATTTCGAATACCTACCGAAATCCCTTTGATACAATTTTCACAGCATTTGACGAGCAAAGCGCTTTTTTTCATCAGACCCCGACCTTAATATCCGTTAACCGGTTTTTTATCTTTGGAGACGCCTATCCGATAACAGTATTAAAAACAACGGAAGAAATTGGTTAGGCTATACCAGGTATTATAACACAGGAAAGAACGGCACAGCACAGCATGGGAAATTAACTTGCCGCATATTATTATTGAATGCTTTCAAACACGGTGTTAGCAAGGATTATTTTTTTTAAAGCATCGATAGATATTTCTTTTCATTTCCGGTAAAATGAAACTATAGTCTCATTAAGATTGTTTAAACATTATAAAGCGGGGTCCTATGAAAAAAGTTTTAAACGGCTTTCAAATAAAGCTTATTGCAATAATATCAATGGTAATCGATCATACGGGAATCGTATTTTTCCCCGGGGTTATTGCGTTTAGAATTATCGGACGCATTGCGTTTCCTTTGTTTGCTTTTTTTATTACCGAAGGCTTCAGGCATACGCGTTCCGTTAAAAAATATATGTTCAGGCTTTTTTTATGTGCCGTCTTATTCCAAATCCCCGATTGGATTTTCGGTTCGGAAGAGATGCGCCGCATTTTTATCTCATGGGGCTGGGAATCCGTACCTTCGATAGACTATGAATTGAATATTTTTGCTACACTGTTTTTGGGTATTGCTGCGATTTCATTGTATGATAAGCTAAAGGAAAAACATATTGCGTATTCATGGCTCGCAGTGGCCGTGATAGCGACGGTTGCTCAAGTAATAGGCGCTGATTACGGGGCATACGGAGTTTTTTACATAATTGTCTTTTATATTGCCGAAAAGGATATAAGAAAAATGTTGATCGGGTGGACTATTCTTCATGCATTGTACGCGGCATATGAGGCGGCTTCTTCGTACGCGGTTTACGGCGTTTTTGCTTTTCCTCATTCCATCCAGCTTTATTCGCTGCTGTCAATCGGCATAATTGCGTTATATAATGGAGAACGGGGAAGGAAGATGAAGTACTTTTTCTATTTGTTCTACCCTCTCCATATGATAGTATTATATGTAATCGATGCGTTAATCTCGAAATAAATTGTCTTTATCAGGGAGGTAAATTATATGCCTGTTTCGGAAGCGTATATGCGTGCAAAAAGGTTGGGTTTAAAAGAGTACTCAAAATATATATCCCAGGGGCGTAACGGATACCTGCCCTATCTTGACGGTATACTGAAAAATGTCGAAATTGTATCCGAGATTGATTTGGGAATTATCGATATCCCTCTTAAAAAGGTAAAAGGCACATATACATATATGCGAAGCCTTTCGTTTGCGAGAAATTTTATGCCGTTGATGAAAGAGGACTCGGAATTCGCAATTAAGTGGGATGCAGTTTATCATGCGCAGATAAATGAAGGGCTTAGGGAGCCCGTTAAAGTATACGAATACCTGAACTGGTTTTATGTAATCGAAGGGAATAAACGCATCAGCGTATTGAAATATATGGATGTGTTAAGATACAGCGCGAATGTGATACGAATGATTCCGAAATACGACGAAAACAACAAGGATATACGCCTTTATTACGCGTTTCTTAAGTTTTATAAGAATACGGGCATTAATAGTATATGGTTTTCGGAAGAAAAAAGCTTTAATGAACTGTGGAAGCTTATCAGGAACTACGAACCGCCGGCGACCGCGTATAAAACGGATGACCGCTTTATGTATTTTGCGAGTGCGGTATACGGCGTGTTCCGGAAGGTATACCTTGAGCTCGGTGGGCAGAGGCTGCCGATTACGACAGGCGACGCTTTCCTGGATTATATTAAGATAAACGGTGTGCCGGAACAATACGATGATGAGGAATTAAAACCTTTGCTCCGGAGGTTCATTGTTGAGTTGGAATATTACAAGCGCAGCGAAATTGAAGTGCAAACGGAGCCTGACTTAATCGCGGAGGGTGGGCTGTTCAGCCGGCTTTCAACGATAATAAGGCACGGTGACAGGATAAAGGTCGGTTTCGCCCTTGCGAAAGACATAAAAACATCAAGCTGGTCTTATGCGCATGAGCTTGGCAGGATGCATCTTGAAAAAGTAATGGGGGATAATGTGAGCACGGTCAGCATTGACAATGTTCCGGAGTCGATTGATGCCTACGCCGGTTTGAAAGAATTGGTTGACCGGGGCTGCCAGGTAGTTTTCTCAACAAGCCCGTTAATGATAAACGCGACGCTGAAAATAGCGTTGGAATTCCCGAATATTGTTTTTCTTAATTGTTCGGGAACGTATTCGTTCAAGCATGTGCATACATATTTCGGACGCATTCACGAACCGCGTTTTTTATCCGGATTGATAGCCGGTTCGCTTACAAAATCGAATAAAGTCGGGTATGCCGCCACTTGTCCCGCAGCGGAAGTTGTAAGCGGCATAAATGCTTTTGCCATTGGCGCTAAAATGGTTAATCCACGGGTCGAAGTTTTTGTTGAATGGATGGAAGAATGGGATAACGAAGAAAAATCAAGGAATGTCGTAAATCTTCTTGCGTCCAGTGGAGCGGATATTATCTGTCATCATAATACTCTTGCTTACCGCAAGTTTTCAAAAATGTACGGTGTGTTTACCGTCATTCCGGAAGAGTCAAATAATAACTTTGTACCGGACAAGTACCTCGCGGTTCCGGTATGGAACTGGGGAATATTCTACGAAAAAATAACAAGAAGCATATTAAGCGGCGCGACACGCCCGTACGGGGATATTCAATCATCGGGCAAAGGGAGCTTCCGCAGTTATTGGTGGGGGATGGATTCGGATATTATCGACTTCTTTTATTCGAAAAGATCCATTCCGAGCCAAACACAAAAACTTGTTGAGGTCATGAAGGACGCGATAAGAAATGGCAAGCTGCAAATATTCTCAGGTCCGCTGTATGACCAGAAAGGCGTATTGAGATTGCCGGCGGGCAAAGACGCTTCACGGCGTGAAATACTGTCAATGGATTGGCTTGTTGACTTTGTTCACGGGAGCATTCCCGAATGCGAAGGCAATATGTTTACCGATTTGTCCACAGGAAAGACTACCTGATTAAGAATCAGATATCGATAAAATAATGATCGTAACCGTTTATTATCGTGGTATCGCCGTACTTATGGATACGTTCCAGGCGCCCGTAATTCAAATGCATGTGACCGTGAAACATATATCTTGGCTTATACTTGTCCATTAGTGTCAGGAAACTTTTAAACCCGGTATGGGTGAGGCCGGGTCCATCCCCTATTCCGTAGGGCGGGGCATGGGTGACGAGAATGTCAAATCCGTTGTTTTTTCTGAGCTGCCACCTTAATTTTTTTATGCGTTTTTCCATATCCTTTTCACTGTACTGGTGAGCGCGGCCGCTGTATAACATACTTCCACCAAGGCCTAAAAACCGTACGCCTTTATATGTTTCTATTACGCCGTCAATGCAGTCGCAGCCTTCAGGTGGATGGTGTTTGTAGGTGGTATCGTGATTTCCGTGCACGTAAAACAGCGGAACATTTACCATTGTAACAAGGAAAGAAAGGTAACTTGCCTGCATGTCCCCGCAGGAAATGATAAGCTCAACGCCCTTAAACCTTTCAGGATTAAAATAATCCCAGAAATATTCGTTTTCCTTATCCGACACCAGAAGAATTCTCATTCGGCCCTCCAGCCAATTGTTATTTATTCAAGCCAATACCTTATAAAGCTAATAAGTACCGTAAAACCACGCAAAATGATGTTACCCATAAAACCTTCCGTTGTAACATCGAAAAGCATATCACAAGTGAAACTTTTTCTGCAAGTACACGCGGAATTCTTCGTTGCTTTGCACGAAAAGCAGGAATATCGATACTGGTATGCCTACGCCCGCAACGATATAAGACCAGATCATCTTAAACTGCTCAAAAACAAAACGGTTAATAATGAATTCCGTACCGATGCAAAAAAGGCTTAACGCAAAAAATATGAGACCTGGAAAACCTATTCCCTTAAATGGTCTAAAACGCGAAAGGAAAAGGACTATCAGCGTGAATACCAGAATAAGGGATAAAATGGGAAGCGCGAGTTCAAAGAACCACACGGACTTTGTTGCCTGTTCTATCAGGTATAGGTATAAACCGGTACTTATATACGCAATAATAAACATGAAATATTTATTCTTCTTACCGAACAGGTAAACCAGAAGAAACCATACCCATACCAAAAGCAACGACGCGACAGGAAATACCGACCAGTACAGATTTCCGCCCGAATAAATATCCAGCGATATTAAAAACAATACAACCGAATAAATATCAATTGTGATAACCTTAATAAAACTATACCGTTTCATTAATGCCGGATAAGCCATCAGTATCCACAGCAGAAGCAGCGATGCGACGGGGTAGAAAGACCACGTGACGGTACGGTTGCTTTTAAAATCGATCATCAGGCACACAACCATTGGTATCACAATAATAAAGGTCATTAAATAGACAAATGCTTTACTTGGGACAAGATTAACATGCCGGGGCCGTATTCTTTGGCTGCGATCAGGGTAAGGCCGGTATTCTTCGTCCGTTTCTTCCCTGTAATAAACAGGAGTATTGCAAAGTGGGCACGCGGTTAAATTCCGCTCAAGCTCAACACCGCACTTAACGCAGTAAGCCATAATACCATCCTTTCCGTTCAATTTTCAAATTCATGCATATTGCTTTCAATTTTTATGTGTATACCCATCTTCACGAGCTTTGTAAAAAAGGTCCTTTCAAGTTCAGCCTCATTTATAAGCCGCCCGAATGAAATATACAAACTGTCTTTGAATCCGGTGACCGAGCATCCGGTTTTATTTATAGTCCCGGGCGCGGGAATAAATTCAATCCGTTCGACATACTTTTCCATTTCAGCCGGAAGCTTTATCATGCCCAGGTTGGAAATAGTTCCGGAATAAAGATTCTCACCGAGGCGTTTATAAATAAACGGCAGAAACAACTTTTTAATAAACAACGGGACAATTCTGACAAAAGGGTTGCGTTGGCCCCCGACGTTACGGCTCAACTGCCTGCTTATCGATTTTTCATTTATTTCCGATTTCATACTGTTTTGAACTATCTTCAATATTTCTTCAAAGGAGTACTCTCCAAGCCTCGGGTCAATTCCCGGAATAACAAAAAGTGAGAAATTGCGCATTGTCTTCGAAGGGTATATATTTCTCATATTCACCGGAACGGAAATAGATATCGGACGTTTACGGCGTATGTTTTTCACATATTTGTCCTGGATGGCCTGCATTGAATCAATATAAACCGCAGCCAAAAGGACTGTCAGCGAAACATTCCTCTTTTTAGCTTCGGCCAGAATATCGTTTAGCGGGGTAATCCCTGTAATCACGTAATAAATGCCTTTCTTTACGAGTTTTCCGGGAAGATGATAAGCCGGTTCCCTTGTCTCGGGAAGCGGAAGAGACGGTTTGTAGAAGCGGTTGTACGCATCTTCGAATTCGCCGCTGTCCGGTTCTTCGTCTACGGTAAATATCCCGCCTGGTTCACCGGGATTCTTACCGGTTTCTTTCAAATATTCATAAACAAGCGCTTTTAAAAAGGTTACAGCGCCTGTACCGTCCGTCAGCACATGACAAAATTCCACTGCTATTCTCCTGTGGTAATATCGGACACGGAACAAAAAACCGCGGTTGGCAATAGTTGAAAGACGACCGCATGGATATTTCACGTCTTTTTCAACACGCGGTATATTAGGATTGTGTTCAAGATAATACCAGAACAGCCCGCGGCTGAGCCTGACCCTGTAATATGGAAACCTGTCGATAATTCTCACAAGAGCGTTTTGCAGGGCGGCAGGATCAACCGCTTCGGTAAGAGTCGCGGCAAAACGGAACATAGTAGTGATTCTTGCGGATTGGATTGAAGGATATATTATTGCGGCGTTATCAAGCCGGTACCATCCGGCGCTTTTTTTAGAAGCCTCTTTTTTATTTGCCATAACATCTCCTTCCGTATTATGCATATCATAATAACATAATATCATGAATTTAAGAAAATAATAAGATTTCCGCTTCACATATTTTGCATTGTTACTACCCTTTGAACTATTGTACAATAACGTCAACAAGGAGCTTCATTAGCAAGAGCTATACAGTTCAGCTCGGGCAAGTCGAAACTCGTAAAAATGCTTTGAATTATTTTTTTGCAGGAAGCATTTTTGCTCAGACAGTCGACTTGCTTATCCTCGCTCTGACTGTATATCTCTATGCTTCATTCCGCTATAGTTTCCGTTATTGTACAATAGTTCTTCAGAACAAGCAGTAACACAGCGGGTGATATACGGGTCGAGCCATTGCTGCCGCGTTCCGGTTGGTACGCGGCTCTGGTTCGGGTGCTTTCGGTGACGACGGAGAATAAAAAAGGGGAAACGAAACACCCGAAACAGGACCCGCGGGAATTCATTATGCGGCAATTGTTGAAAATAAAGTGTGCAAATAATATAATGGATTTAAAAATAGAAGGAGAGGTTTCAATGGCAAAAAGAGGAGGTTTCCCCAGGGGAGGAATCGGAGGCGCGAATATTAACAATTTAATGAAACAGGCAATGAAAGTTCAGCAGGATATGGAAAAGGCTAAAGAAGAGCTTGCCAGCAAGACTGTTGAAGCTTCCAGCGGAGGGGGAGCTGTTAAAGTAACCGCAACTTGCGATAAAGTCATTCAATCGGTTGAAATCTCGCAGGAAGTTGTTGATCCGGACGATGTGGAAATGCTTCAGGACCTTGTTATGGCCGCGATAAATGAAGTACTGAGAAAAGCGGACGAAGAGGTTCAGGCGGCATTAGGCAGGTTTACCGGCGGTATGGGGAACATCCCCGGGTTGTTTTAATAACTTGTACGGGAGATTAATATGAGTATGTATGTGGCGCCTGTGGCAAAGCTGATAGACGAATTCGAAAAACTTCCCGGAATCGGGCATAAGACAGCGCAGCGGTTAGCGTTTCATATATTGAATATGCCTGCAGATAAAGCGATCGGGTTTGCGAAAGCAATAGTAGAGGCTAAAAGAATTGTTAAATATTGTTCTGTCTGCGGGGATCTGACGGATATTGATCCATGCAGGGTTTGCGGGAGCGATAAAAGGGATCGCTCGATTATTTGCGTCGTGGAGAATCCGCGCGATGTAGTCGCGATGGAAAAAGTAAGGGAGTACAACGGGCTTTATCACGTTTTGCACGGTGTTATCTCTCCTATGGAAGGTATAGGCCCGAACGATATCAACATTAAGGCGCTTTTAAAGCGCATAAGTGAAGCAGACATAGGCGAAGTAATATTAGCTACGAATCCGGATGTTGAAGGAGAAGCTACTGCGATGTATCTTGCGAAGCTGATAAAGCCGATGGGCGTGAAGACAACAAGGATCGCTCACGGCCTTCCGGTCGGAGGAGACCTTGAGTATGCCGATGAAGTAACACTTGCAAAATCACTGGAAGGAAGAAGAGAGATATAGGAGGAAAAACGTATGAAGGTGCATAAAGCGATTATTCCTGCGGCGGGGCTGGGTACCCGTTTTTTACCGGCAACGAAGGCACAGCCGAAAGAAATGCTTCCTATCGTTGATACGCCAACAATACAGTTTATTGTCGAAGAAGCGGTGTCATCGGGGATAGAAGACATTATAATTGTTACCGGCAGGAGTAAAAGAGCGATTGAAGATCATTTCGACAAGTCGTATGAACTCGAAGAAGCACTTAAAAAAAGCGGAAAAGAGGATTTACTCTCCCAGATCCGGGATATTTCAAATCTTGTAAATATACATTATATCCGTCAAAAGGAGCCAAAAGGGCTTGGCCATGCAATATACTGTGCGAAAGCGTTTATCGGAAACGAACCGTTTGCCGTGCTGCTTGGGGATGATATCGTGAAATCCGACGAACCATGCCTTAAGCAGTTGCTTAATGTATATAATGAATATAAAACCACAATACTTGGCGTTCAAAAGGTGCCGGAGAATGAAGTATCAAGTTATGGAATTGTCAGCGGGAAACAGATTGATGAAAGAGTGGTAAAAGTCAATGATATGGTAGAAAAGCCCGATATTGACAAGGCACCTTCAAATACCGCTATTCTCGGCCGTTATATAATAACGCCGGCTATTTTTTCGCATCTTGAAAACATACCACCCGGGAAAAACGGGGAAATTCAGTTAACGGATGCGTTAAAAAGCCTAATGAAAGAAGAAGCGATATACGCGTACCATTTTATAGGCAAACGGTATGATGTAGGCAACAGAATGGGGTTTTTAAAAGCGACGGTTGAATTCGCCCTTGAACGCGACGATTTAAAGGATGAATTCAGGGCCTGGCTGAAGCAGTTATTAAAAGACTGAAGATAGTGATGACCAAATCCAGCGATTATGTTAAAAAGCCGGTACTTTTTAAGTACCGGCTTATCCATGCATAAATACTGTATAGGGATTCTTATATCATTGATGCAAATACATTTATTGCGCCATGCTCGACCATTAATTTCCCGTACTCATTCAAATAGCCTTCAAAAAACAGAACATTTGCAACCCTGTCCCCGTATTCGGACAAAATGTTTTCTATCTTGTTCATACTCTGGCTCAAAGCGTCAACCTTTCGAAGCACGAGATAGTATGAACCTTCGCACTGATATACTGAACTGTCTCCACTGTAAAGAGGTTCTAACCGGGCAGCAAGCATGCATAAATCCTCGAATGTTTCGAGATTATATATCATGACGGTGGAACATATGCTGCTGGTTTTCCTTTTTATTCTCAGATCATTGCGCCTGTACCTGTTTTTTATAAATTTCTGAATAGATTCAAAGTCGCCGTCTTCGTCAATTTTTGTTATTGTGATTACAAAACCCTGGTCGATATCCGTTACCGCCTCAATACATAATTGGGATTCATGTGTCTCAAAACCAAGTTCAAGCTCTGCCTGTTCCATCAGATCCCAAAAAAGCTCCTGGGTTTCGGGAGAGTTGTAGTTAAAAGAGGAAAGATCGATGTCCCGTTCTTCCAGGTCGTCAAACGTAACGAATATGCGTATTTTGTTATCGTTTATTTTTTCAATTCTCATGTCTGTTATCCTCTTTTTTTTATTTGAATACCATTTTAATCGGTATTTGTTGCACTTATCTTAATACTATTATACTTTGAAAATACCGCATTGAGAAGTACCAAATTATTGCTTTTACTTTGATTATACTGTAATATCTCGTTTAATCAAGTATAATTCGGTATTTCTTTTATTTTTGGGTATCTAAATATTTTACATATCATATTTCCCCAAAAAATGAATTCTTAATCAAAAAGCAGGAACAATATTCCCATAAAGGTATTGCAGGTGTATAATTATGTCTAACAGTAATGTAAAAATGAAGGGTTTTGTGACGTATGAAGCAATTAATTCTGGCCTCGCAGTCACCAAGGCGAAAAATGCTGCTGCAGCAGATAGGCGTACCATTTTCCGTATTTCCTTCCGATATAATAGAGCCGATAAATAATAATATGAGTCCCGACAGAATGGTTATGGATTTATCTGAAAAAAAAGCGGAACAGGTATGCAGGAGACTGGAACACGGTTCCAAGGGCTCACATATTGTGCTTGCAGCCGATACTGTTGTTGTTTTGGACGATGTTGTTATGGGAAAACCAAATAGTCCGGAAGAAGCGTTCGGTATGCTTGAATCGCTTTCGGGCAGGTGGCATGAAGTGGTAACGGGAGTTGCGTTGATAGATGTTGATTCGGCGAAAAAAAAGACTCATGCCGAAAAAACGAGAGTAAAAATACGCAAACTATCAAAAGAGACAATACTGCGGTATATTGAAAGCGGAGAGCCTTTTGATAAGGCCGGTGCCTATGGTATTCAAGGGCTTGGCGCGCTTTTGGTTGAAAAATTGCAGGGTTGTTATTATAATGTTGTAGGACTCCCGTTGTACAGGGTATCAGTAATGCTTAATGATATGGGTTTTAATATTTTGTGATGCACATCTTATCTACGGCTTTAGTATGTTTTACACAGCAGGAAACTTTCAGAGTATTTGCGGCAACAGTCACAAAATGCGCACTGATAAAAGAAAGGAAGAAACAAATTATGTTTATACGGGATATCGGCATAGACCTTGGAACAGCTAATACATTGGTTCATATGAAAGGAAGAGGGGTAGTTCTCAGAGAACCCTCTGTTGTTGCAATAAATAATAACACCGGAGAAGTGTTGTCCGTAGGGCTTGACGCAAAAAACATGATTGGGCGCACGCCGGGGAATATTACGGCAATAAGGCCTATGAAGGACGGTGTAATAGCCAATTTCCAAATAACGCAGGGAATGATTAGATATTTTATCCGAAAGGTTATCGGAAACAACAGGATTTTAAGGCCGAGAGTAGTAGTATGTGTACCGTCGGGTGTAACCGAAGTGGAAAAAAGGGCTGTAATTGACGCGACTTTGCAGGCCGGGGCAAAAGAGGCTTACCTTATTGAAGAACCAATGGCGGCCGCAATCGGTGCGGGGCTCCCGGTGGAAGAGCCCACCGGAAGCATGGTTGTCGATATCGGGGGCGGTACGAGCGAGGTTGCGGTAATATCTCTCGGCGGGATAGTGGTCAGCCGTTCGCTGCGTATAGCCGGTGATGAGCTTGATGACGCTATTGTTCATTATGTAAAAAAAGAATATAATTTAATGGTGGGGGAACGGACGGCCGAAGATATAAAGATCAAGGTCGGTTCAGCATATCCTGTAAACGACGACCAGAAATACAGCATCAGCGGACGGGATCTCGTGACAGGTCTTCCGAGGGATCTATTGATAACAGCCGCTGAAGTCAGGGAAGCTTTGGCGGAAACGGTTAACGCTATAGTAGATTCCATCAGATACACCCTTGAAAAAACGCCGCCCGAACTTGCAGCCGATATTATGGAAAAAGGCATTATGCTGACGGGGGGAGGCGCTCTTCTTATAGGACTTGACAAACTGATTTTTCATGAAACCGGAATTCCGGTAAATATTGCGGAGTATCCTCTTGATTGTGTTGCGATAGGTACCGGCAAGGTTCTCGAAGAATTGGAGCTGCTAAAACATGTATTGATTTCATCTAATAAGGTCAGATAAAGAAAGACAAAAACCGTGTTATGTTTGAACAAATAAAACGCGGGTGACATTCAATGGCATTCCATTGAAGCAATGTTGGGGAAGGGGTTCAACCTTTTGAGGAGGCTTTTTGGAAACAAATTATTCATTATATCGGTAGTTTTGGTTTTATTGTTTGTGCTTGCTGCGATGACAGCAAGTGAAAACAGCAAGCTGAATGTGATAAGGAATGTTGTTTCTGTGCCTCTTAAACCTCTGCAGACTGGAATTAACGCGATTGGCGGCAAGATAAAGGATGTTGTTCATTATTTTAAAGATATCCGGACCACAAAAGCGGAAAATGCGGAGTTAAAAATAAAAATACGGGAAATGGAGAGGGAACTTGAAAAAGTACACCGCCTGCAGAAGGAAAATGAAAACCTGAAAAAGCTGTTGTCATTCAAAGAACAGTATACGCAGGAAATAATAGCGTGCAATATAATATCGAAAGATGCCGGGAACTGGTTCGAAATATTTACGATTGACAGGGGAAGCAAAGACGGCATAGAACCGGATGATCCCGTAATAAACGCCGATGGCCTTGTGGGAAGGGTATCGCGCGTGGATCTTCTTTCATCAAAGGTCATATCAATTATTGACACTGAAAGTTCGGTATCGGCAAGGCTGTCGAAAACACGCGATCTTGTTATTCTGAGAGGCGACGCGCAGCTTAGGACGCAAGGGCTTTGCCGGCTTGATTATATTACCCCGGATGTCGAAGTATCCGTCGGCGATAAAGTGGAAACTTCAGGACTGAACAGTTTATATCCAAAAGGAATCATGATCGGCGAAGTAATACAGGTGGTTAAAAACGAAGGGCAGTTTGATTATTATGCTATAGTTAAACCTTCAGTTGATTTCAGGAGGCTTGAAGAGGTTGCCGTAATAAAAACCGCTGTTCAGGAAGAAGGAGATGACGAATGAGAAGGCGAATTCTGGTGCTTGGACTCCTTGTATATGCTGCGTGCCTTTTTCAAAGTACTGTATTCGGTTATATTGAAATTCTCAGGATAAGGCCGAATCTGCTTCTCGTTCTTGCTGTAACAATTTCTTTGATAAGGGTTAATATGGAGGCAGCTTTTATGGGCCTTGTATGCGGATTGGCGATGGATACGCTGATCGGCCGCACTTTGGGATGGTATGGAATGTGTTTGTTCCTGGTTTGTTTTGCGATAGGAATGATAAATTCAAAGCTGTACAAGGAAAATCCGCTGATTCCGGTTTTTTTCGTGTTTGTTTCATCGCTGGCGGTTGAACTTATGTACTACTTCATAAATTTCTTTTTAAAGGGATACCAGGATTTCGGTTTTGTAATAACCGGCGTTATTCTGCCCGAGAGCTTGTACAATTCGGTGCTTACACTGTTTATATATCCGTTGGTGCTACATTTGTATAAAAAACTGGATAAATACGATTTTGTTCATACACGCTTATAACGAGGTTTTGAAATATGAACGCGGAACTGCAAAAAAAACAGAATTTTGATTTAAAAAGAAGATTTATTATATGTCTGGTTATTATACTGCTGATATGCGGGGTGTTTTTGCGCCAGCTTGTCGATATTCAAATTGTAAACGGGCAGGAATACCTCGATACTTCTATGAAAAGAATTATAACGAACGGTGTTATATACGCGAACAGGGGGAATATTTACGACAGGTACGGCGTGCCGATAGCGGGCAATAGATTAGGTTTCTGTGTTCAGTTTGTGGATACCGGGCTGTCCCCCAGGGAAAAAAATGACCTGATTGCCAGGGTTATAAGACTATTTGACACAAACGGCGACAGATATTCTTCGACAATGAGGGCCATATTCGCAAACAATCCTTACAGATTTCTTACAAACAAGGAAGGGTTTATTAAGCAGATAGCTGTAAGCGACTCCGACAGGGAAATGCTTATGGAAGCGGATCCGAAGGACGTTTTTAAATACATGCGGGAGAAAACCTTCGAAATTGATCCGATATACACCGATGAAGAAGCATACCGCATTATGGAATTAAGATATGAAATGCTGATAAGGCCGGCTAAGATTACGGATCCGCTTATTATTGCCGAGGATGTATCAATAGAAACTGTTGTTACTCTCGAAGAACGCAACAGGGAATATCCCGGGTTCAGCACATTTTCAAAGCCATTCAGGGAATATTACGATGCGGAACTGGTGGCGCATGTGCTTGGACATATGGGAAATATCGGTGAGCTATATGATGAATGGTCGCAAAAATATCCCGAATTGGGATATACCTGGAAGGATACGGTTGGGAAGACCGGTATTGAGCGTTCAGAGGAGCACGTGTTAAGGGGTATAAACGGCAAAACAAGAAAAGAAGTGGACACCGACGGAAGGCTTACCTTCTATGAAGTTGTAGAGCCGCCGAAACCGGGGCAGGATATTTACCTGACGATTGATTTGAACCTTCAAAAAGCTGCGCTGGAGTCGTTAAAAAGGAATATTGAGGTTATACGCGACAAGGAGCACAAGAAAAACTTCCATGACGCTAATGCCGGGGCTGTTGTCGCGATGGATGTGAAAACCGGGGAGATTCTGGCAATGGTCAGCTATCCTACGTATGATCCCGTCGTATTCCTGGAAGGCAACAGCGAAATGATAAATTACCTTTATACCCACCCTGATTCAATAACACTTAACAGAGCAACAAGCGGGAAATACGCACCCGGTTCGACATACAAGCCTCTTGTAGCGATAGCCGCGCTCGAGTCGGGCACAATAACTCCTCAAACGCTTGTCTACTGCCCGTCAAGGAAGGAAATAGGCGGTTTAATATGGCCGAACCTTGAAGGAAACCAGGGCAGGATTAACCTTGAGAAAGCGCTTGAAACCTCAAGTAATATGTTTTTCTTCCAAGTCGGTTTTGATACGGGAATAGATAATATTGTAAAATGGGCGAAAAACTTTGGGTTTGGAAAGAAAACAGGAATAGAAATAGGCGAAGAAATAGGTTCCCTTGCTTCAAGGGAATTCAAACTCGCGAATTATAACGAGGGGTGGGTTCCGGCCGATACGTGTAACGCCGCACTTGGCCAGTTGTATAACGCTTTTACGCCGATACAGCTCGTAAATTATGTTGCGAGCATAGCAAACGGCGGAAAGCTTTACAGGCCGCACCTTGTAAGAAAACGCGTTGACGCCTCGGGAGAAGTGCATTTATCCGAAATTGAATACAGGGAATCGGGGGCGAAAGAGTCTACAATAAAAGCCGTACAAAAGGGTATGGTTGCGGTTACAAATTCCCAGGACGGAACCGCAGTACACATTTTCAAGGATTTTCCGTTCGAAGTTGCCGGGAAAACCGGAACGGCCGAAACAGGGCTTGAAGCTACATCTTCGTCAAATGCTTTGTTTTTGTGTTATGCGCCTGCCGATAATCCTGAAATAGCGGTCGCCGTTGTTGTCGAAAAAGGTGTATGGGGTTCATGGACAGCGCCGATTGCAAAGGATGTGTTAATGGCGTATTTTAATATTAAGGAAAGACATAAATAAAACTGACAGCTAAAACACGATGGTGGAACTTATGCCGCATAAAGGAGATACGAAATATGGAGAACGCAAAAAATCAAATCGCATTTAAAGGAACGGCGGACGGACTGGTTATTATAATTCCCGGAGAAATGGAAACTAAAGAGATACTTGAACAAGTCGCGCTTAAAGTGAAAGCTGCGGAAAAATTTTTCAGGGGCGCAAAGCTTAAGGTTATGTACAGGGGCAGAAAGCTGACTGAAGAGGAAGAAGAAATGCTGGTCCAGATGATGGTTGTAAACAGCGGCGTTTCAATAGAAAGCATCCGCTTTGATCCCGAACAGCCTCAGCCGGAAAGGGAGAAGCCGTCAAAACTTTCGGGAATGCCCATAAGGAAGATTTTCTTTAAGGAGATTGAGGAAGGCCCGTGCAAGTTTATAAAAGGCACGGTACGCGGCGGAACACGTATTCTTTATGAGGGCAATGTTGTTGTTTTGGGGGATGCGAACCCCGGAAGCGAAATAGTGGCATCGGGGAATGTCGTTATTATGGGTACGATAAGGGGTATGGTACATGCCGGAGCCGACGGCAACCGCAATGCCATTGTAGCCGCATTGAGGCTGTGTCCCACGCAATTAAGGATAGCGGATTTGATTACAAGATGCCCGGAAACTTATGAAGAAGACACATTTTTACCGGAGATTGCATCGATAAAAGACGGTGTAATATATGTAGAGCCGTTGGGTAAGTAAAACGTTTTAAATACCGGATACCGGGAAATCCCGGGCAATTCCGGTTTTTTTTATTTTATGGGTTTTGATGTTGGTTGACAAGTAATTCAAAAACCGATATAGTTTTTAGTAGAAAACCTGTAAATTATATTTTTTGATTAAGACGGGTTAAAATGCCAGTTATAACCCAAAACCAAATAAGGACATTAATCGCCTGGTTAATATAACCGCAATTAGAGGCTGTTTTTTTTAATAACGGAGGAATGAGTATGGGTGAGGTTATTGTCATCACATCGGGCAAGGGTGGTGTTGGGAAAACCACAACTGCCGCAAATCTTGGCACCGGTTTATCTCTTTTGAACAAAAAGGCTGTTTTGGTTGATACCGACATAGGTCTTCGAAATCTCGATGTAGTTATGGGGCTTGAAAACAGAATAGTTTACGATTTGGTTGATGCCGTTGAAGGGACATGCCGCCTTAAGCAAGCTTTAATAAAAGATAAAAGGTATGATGGTTTATATTTGCTTCCCGCCGCTCAGACGAGAGATAAAAATTCCGTTACGCCGGAACAGATGGTTAAGCTTTGTGAAGAACTGAAGGAAGAGTTTGATTTTGTTATCATCGATTGTCCCGCAGGTATAGAGCAGGGGTTTAAGAATGCTATCGCGGGAGCGGACAGGGCTATCGTAATAACAACGCCCGAAGTCTCCGCCGTCAGGGATGCCGACAGGATTATCGGCCTTCTCGAAGCAAACGATATAAAAAATCCTTCGCTGATTGTAAACCGTGTACGGCATGAAATGGTAAGAAAAGGTGACATGATGTCAATAGAGGATATAATTGACATCCTGGCAATACAACTCGTAGGGGTAGTACCTGACGATGAAAACATAATTATTTCTACAAACCGCGGCGAACCTGCGGTTTCGGATAATAAGTCGATGGCCGGACAGGCATATCGGAACATTACACGCAGGATACTTGGCGAAGATGTGCCTTTTATGGATTTAGCCGGCCAGGGAAATTTTATTGCAAAAGTAAAAAAGCTGTTTGGTTTTCGATCGGCTTAGGGAGGGGTTTAAATGCTGCAACAACTATTAAGTAAACTAGGCCGGAAGCGTTCGTCTAAAGATGTTGCAAAAGAACGGTTAAAGCTGGTTCTCATACATGACAGGGCAAATGTTTCACCACAGTTTTTGGAAATGGTTAAAGGTGAAATAATTAAAGTGATTCGCAATTATATGGAGATTGATGAAGAAGCTCTTGATATCCAGCTTACAAAAACAGCAAGCGAAGAAGGGGATGGCGTTGTTCCTGCCCTTATCGCAAATATTCCTATAAAAAGCGTTAAAAATGCCGGTAGGAGTTTTTAATAGTTTGTACTTTATCTTTATTAGCGGAGGCATTGATGAATATTGCTTTTATAGTGCATGATAATAAAAAAGAGTTAATGGAAGCTTTTTGCATTGCATATAGTTTTATTTTGAAAGAGCATAACTTGTTTGCAACTTCCGGTACGGGCGCATTGATATCAGACGCAACCGACCTTTCAGTAAACTGTCTTGAGTATGGGCACCTTGGGGAAGAGCAGATTGCTGCCAGGGTCGCTTACAACGAAATAGATCTTGTTATATTTTTTGTCGATCCGTCTCAAAAGGAAGAGAAACTGCAGGGTTTCAACATCATACGCGAGCACTGTGATAACAATAATATTCCGCTGGCTACAAACCTCGCCACTGCCGAGATCCTTATAAACGGTCTACACCGCGGAGACTTCGCGTGGCGTGAACTCGTCAACCCGACAAACTAGTAAAAAGATTATCTATTCAACACCATATACATCCTTTGATAAGTAATCGAAGCTTTGTTTAAGCATATCAATTTCTTCACGAAGTTCCAAGAGTTTTTTGTCATACTCCTTCTGCGTTATCCAAAGCTTTGTCAATTCCTTTTGCATATTTTCGACGATATTCCTAAGGCTAATTATCTTATTTTCGAGATTATTGGCTGGTATCCCGCCGGTAAGATTGCCTTGTTTTCCGTTCTTGCCTTCTGCCGGTTTTTTTACGGGCAGAATCTTATCAATCGTGTAACCATCCTTTTCGGCGGATTTTACCGAAGCAATGCGCGAAGCGGGCTCTTCGCCCAGGAAAGCCAATTGATACCCTTTTGAGAAATTGCCCGGAATTTCATTGAAATACCACGATGAGCGTTCTTTATCGATGTTTGTGCCGTAAATAAACCGGCAGGGCATACCTGAATAATCGAAAATATAATGTGTTTCATCCGTCCAGTTTATGCCTCCGTCACCGGATGTCCTGAAATGGATATTCCGATTGTCGGTACGATAAAGAATAAGAGTGCCGTTATTATAAACAAGCCCGCTCCGTCCTGCCGGGGATGGGTTTTTATATAATGTAAGCGGCTTTGTTTTGCCAGGTTCCATGAATAAAACCCGGTGCATGCCATCGCGGTTATCCTGAAAAGCGGCGTATATCCGGTTGTCCTGTCCGCATACAGCCGACGGAAACAGGATATCGCCTCCGGTTTCGTACAACTTTTCGGGAGCGGTGAAAATGGTCAGATCCTCCTTTAAAACTCTATGGTTCAAACACATTCCGTTTTTTTCGGAACGGGTATAAAATAGATGGCATTTCCCGGAACGATCCCTAAAAACAATATAATGACTGTCGGAACCGTCAATATAATCTATTGCCGCAGGTTTTGACAACACTCCTTTAATAATGCTCTGCATCGCGATCAAACGGCGATCGTTATGGCGTATTACGTAAAAAAACAGGATAGTATCTTCAAATACCAGTAACGACAGATGCTTATTCCACGGCGTCGTGTCTTTGCTTCCCAATATCGGCTGGATATCTATATGTCCGCGGCGGCCGTGGCCGTATAAAATACGGCCGTCTTTTGCTTGGAAAACAAAATGGATTATATCTTTCCCGTCAATAGCGGCACAGAAATCATTTACGGATAGATCGGAAAGAACAAACGCACGCGACCAAACCCTGTCATCGCCGAGCATCCTCAGGCATAAACCGCGCTCCTCGTCATAATAGACATGATAAGATATATTGAAACTGTTTTTTAAAATTATATGCTTTTGTTCCGCTTTATTCATATATTCCTCCTGAAGCGGGTTTGTCCATGGCTTATTTATTATCAATACTATGTTTATCCATCGGGAAATATGTCTGTAACAGCCGTTTATTCGCTGCTTGTTCGGCGGATTTTTCTTTATAATGCCGCACGCTGCTTACGCGACGGGACAGCAGCGTTGATTCCGGAATAATGAATATAAACCGGGAAAAGAGTTGTAAAAATGCATGCTTGTTAATCACCAAATATTTATACAGACATATTATGAAATTGAGATACTTTTGACTTTGGGGGAATGTAGCATATGAGCAAGGAGCAGGTTGTTGCGGGTCTTATTGACGGCGAAGACATCTGCAAGCTTCGAGAAGCTGTTTGCGTACAGGTAGAAAAGGTATATGATCATTGCCGGGAAAAGGATTGTATTGAAGATGCAGTGGTTGATTTTGTAGAAGATGTACAGTGTTTGATAGACAAAGCCGTTAAGGTGAGAGTAAAGGAAGCCGAGGTAGTAAAGGTTTTGGCGGATCTTGACGACGTGCCGTTTAAAAGAGGTTTCTTTACCGTTAATGTACGTTACAAGATAAAAGTGAAGGTTGAATTCTGCTATCGCGATCAGATTAACAACCTTGTAAGTTCCGACCCGAAAGTCGGATTTGTATGGTTTGCGAAAACTGTTATTCTGTTTGGTTCTGAAGGACAGGTAAAAGTGTTCAGTTCGACAGATCCCGAATTCTGTCCGTCGGCGGATGGTTGCGATGGCTGCGGTTCGATGATACAACAGGATAACAAGCCTACGGTAAAAGTTGAAGTTGCCGAACCTCTGGTATTGAATGCACGGATTAAAAGGATTCACTGTCCGAAAGTTAAACCTTACGGGGACGAATATGATGAAATTGAAGTTGATGACAATGTTGCCGCCGAGAGAAGAAGAATATTACCGCAGAAAAATGTTGTTGTTACCATTGGCTTGTTCTCAATAATTAAACTCACACGGCTTGTACAACTTTTAATTCCGGCTTTCAATTTCTGTGTTCCGAACCGTGAATGCATTGCTTCAACAGATGAAAATCCATGCGATCTTTTTGAAACAATTGATTTTCCGTTTGATCAGTTTTTCCCGCCGCAGGCTTTTGATTTCCCGATTGAAGAAGAATTTGAAAAAGAACGCCGTCATGAAAGAAGAGAAGAGAGGGAAGAAAGAGAAGAAAGGCGCAGAAAATAAACGTGATAAACGCTTGGTAAGGGAGGATAACCCTCCCTTTTATTTTGCCTGTGCACTTTATGGATACTGCCGATTTTATTTCCATACAAAAATCTTTTCCTCCGGGATATGTTTTTTAAGAATGTCGTGCATATATAAGTTCAATTTATCGGATAAACCGGGAGGATAAACGTATACGTTGTTTTCTGCCATAAACGGATAATTTATTATTGACGAATAAGGTTTATTCTTTCGCATGTTCTTAAGGTATGCGCAAGGTATGCGAAAACTGCCTGTGCTTACATCTTTGATTTTACCGGCAGGAAGTTTTGAAAATATCGTTTCGACCAGTCTTCCGTATTCTTCTTCCCAGCCTTTTATATAAATGACGGGATCGAAGCAAAGCCTTGTCTGAAATCCCTTTGCCAGCGCCTTATCAATGCAGTTAATTCTCTGCATCGGGGAAGGCGCCCCGTGTTCGTATTTTTCCCATACATGCTCGCAGGACAATGTCCATGCAAGTATTACGTTTTCTCGCGGCGCAAGTTTTTCAAGGCTGTTCCAATTCGCGCTCTTTGTTCTTAATTCAACGGTCAAATTAGGATAAAATTCCGCAAATTCCATCCATTTTTCACAATACCCGAGAAAGCCTTCAAGAGCAAGCAGATCCGTATCGTAAGAAATGCACAGGTACACCGGATCGTTCTTCAAAAGTTTTCCGACATCGTTAAATATATCCTCGAGGTTGACAAAAACAACAATATTTGCCGAAGGGTACATGCCTTGAAGATAGCAGTATTCACAATCATAAACACAGTTAATTGCCGCGTTGGCATAAAAAAAGCGAGCGTTCCCGAAGTTCTGGCAAAGCGGTGAGCCCTTGTATACGAATGGAGGCCGCTTTTCAGCGAGTATAAGGTTCTGCGACTGCTTTTGAAGCGGGTAATTCTGGCGGCTTCTGTTGAATATGTCCTTATAGTGTTTTATTATGACCTGCCTTGATTTAGGAAAATGTGACATAATTTTTACAGTATTCGGGTGATCTATAATATTCTCTTCAATGTATATATGTGAAAAAGGCGGGTTAAGCAAATTCCTGCATAAGCCGTTCAAAGCATTTCTTCCTTTCGTATTTGTTTTTTACCGGCAGAACGATTTCTTTTTGAATAAAAGATGACAATTGCGCGGAAAAACTGCCGTGCTGAAGTTTATAATAATGAATTGCCTGTCTGAGTTGGTTCTGCATTGAAACGGTTAGCCTAAGATATTTTGAAACTTCTGCAAGCAAATTTTCTTCTTCGGGCGTAAACACCGGAGGAGTATTTATCATGCCGCTGTGAAGGCGCGTGATCCATGCGGCGATTTCGGGCATATTCCGCCCGATTAAGTCACTTACGACGTTCGAATCGATTTTATCAAATTGAAGATGATCCGATACGATTTTTACAATAAACATTTGATGCAGCTGAAAAAACAGAATTCCCGCACGATAAATTCCGACTGCCTCCATATCTGCAAGGTTTTCAGGCAAATCCGCCGCGCTATTTTCCAAAACGGGACTGGTACTTGACAATATACCGCTTTCTTTAAAGGGGTGCGCGTAAATCATATCGGGGTAATAACAGAAGCCTGTTTCCATCTCATATATTTTATTGCACAGATAAACCGTCCCGATTGGCATATTCCTGTTCTTTGCACCGCATATGCCGATGTTAAGCAGCAGATCGGAAGAATTCGGCGGGCATACGGAGCATAAATGCGCAACCCCTATCGCAGCATTAACAATTCCGGGTTTTGTAACAAGAAGAATGATATCCTCATTTTTAAACACCTGAAACATATGGAATTGAGGATCTTTTTTTAAACCAAAATACCGTATTATAGGTTTCGCTTCACAATTAAGGGCGGTAAAAATCATTATCATAAAATCAGCTTCCTCCGAAATAAAGCCGTGCAATACCTATTGCCCGCATAAGAATTATATCAATGATGCATCTGTTTGCCAATTCCGCACTATCCACCGGAACACGGCAGCATCACCTTGACCTGTTAGCTATCCGCTGGCTTTCGGTATAATTCCCGTGAGCTACTTGGATGAACGATTGTACAATAACGGAAACTATAGCGGAATGCAGCTTAGAGATATACAGTCAGGGCGAGGATAAGCAAGTCGACTGTCTGAGCAAAAATGCTTCCTGCAAGAAATATTTCAAAGCATTTTTGCGAGTTTCGACTTGCCCGAGCTGAACTGTATAGCTCTAGCAAATAAAGCTCCTTGTTGACGTTATTGTACAATCGTTCAATTAATAGTGTATGAACATTATAACCGAAGGTCCTGGCATAGGTGTTTCGTTTCATAGCGCGATAAAGCACATACAACTCCTTGATATTGAAGCCTGTGAAAAGGTTGCTATGCGTCCCCCGTTATACTATAATTAAATTGGTATAATGTGTCTTGTCGTAATTAAGTTTTAGATATATTGCCGAAGACAACCTGACCGCTTTTCGCTTTTTCGGGGATGGTTGTGCTTTAGGATGTGAAATTGTATGTTCAAGTTCGAGGGTAAAAAAGCAATTATTGCACTCTTTCCTTTTCTTATTATATTTCTGGCTTGGATGCTGGCGATGGGAACACCGGTATCTTACAGCAAGCTCAATATTGTTTTTATTACCCTCCCATACATTCTTGCATTCTTTGCCCTTGTGTTGTGCGTGTGGTTTCAGCACAGCAGGGTATTTTATGCTATAGCCATCCTGTTGTTTACAATGTCTGTGATATCAACCAAAAACGGTTTGAATCAAAAAGCGCTTGTTAACGGCATTTCATTGATTATCCCAATCGGGTTTATTATGCTTGCTCTGATGGAAGAAAGGGGAATAATAAGCAAAAGCGGTCTTATTAAAGGGATTGTTTTTATTTTTTTAACATTCTTTGTCGTGATCGATGCGGGTACCGTTAATCCTGTTCTTGCAGGATTAAAACAGGCCAGGTTTGGCTTTGGAGCAGTGGAGGATAAAGGGGTACCCGGTTTAAGCATATTTCTATTTATTGTTTGCCTGTGTGTTCTTCTTGCAAGGTTTTTAATACTGTCTTCGATTATGGATATTGCGTTTACGGGCGCTGCTCTTGGCAGCTTTATTATCCTGCATTTTGCCGGGTATCCGGATGTGCTGTCGGTTTTTTTCTCAGCCGTGTTTTTAATTTTTATCATTTCTCTTTTTGAAGCGTCCTATTCGCTCGCTTTCCACGATCCGCTGACGGGGGTATTGTCAAGAAGAGCAATGGAGCAGGAAGTTTTAAGACTGGGAAATAAATACACAATCGCGATGGTTGATATCGATCATTTCAAACGCGTAAATGATACATACGGGCACCAGGTGGGCGATGATGTTTTGAGAATGGTAGCTTCGCTGATAAGAAAGAATATTCAATCGGGAAAGGTTTTCAGATACGGAGGAGAAGAGTTCGCTATTATTTTTCCCCGGAAGTCTCCAGAAGAAGTAATTGAGCAGCTTGAAAAACTGAGGATTAGTATTGAGAAACGGCCGCTGATAATAAGGGGCAAAGACAGGCCGAAAAAGAAGCCGAAAAGAATTATAAAAAGCAGAAAAGGCGAGGGAAGTGTTAGTGTTACGGTCAGTATAGGCGTAGCGGAAAAAACCGAAAAAACACGTTCTGCCGCCGAAGTTATCGAAGAAGCGGATAAATCACTGTACAACGCGAAAAAAAGCGGCAGGAACTGCATTGTTTATTAAGGCATTCATGCTGCCTATTGATAAATTTTAGTGAATATCGTTTTTTGTAAACAGCTCAATAGGATGTGGAATTTAGTAATTTCACATCCGGTTGGGTTGTTATTATGGTTGGGACAATAAGGGATTGCTTCATTTCATATTAGTTAAAAAGAAAAAGAATATATAAAAAACGTAAATAACGGACGTAATTTTAATACTGTATCCGAAACAAATCAAAATAGGTGTTGTTAAATATTTGTACAATGATATAATAATTTTTGAATAGTGCATTGCAGTTACATATAAGCATCTTTCGCTGTTTTAAGGAAATGGGGGTGAAAGCATGGCGGAAGCCGTTTTGAAAGAAATAGCCGTTGTGGAAGAGCAAGCGGATGCGATTGAAGCCCAAGCCCAGCAGAAGGCTAAAGATATTATTGCTTCCGCAAGGAACGAAGCCGCCGTTTTACTTGAAAAAGCGGTAGAAAAAGCAGAGACGGAAGCCAAATCAATTATCCAAAAGGCCGAAGAAAAAGCCGCAAAGGATATAATTGATATAAAAATGGATACCCAGGCAAAATGCAATGAAATAAAAACGAAAGCCGGCGTGAAAATGAACGAAGCAATTGAACTTATTGTTGGAAGGATTGTGAAGCATTGATCGTCAAGATGAACAAAATTACGCTGCTTGGAGTTGAAGAACAGCGTGAACAGCTAATCAACAGCCTGATGGAATTTGGAGCAGTTGAGATAGGCAGTGTGAGCGATCAGGACTACGGAAAGATCGCATCTCACCCCGAAGTCCGGGAAGATTTGTCTCGTATCGATAACAAGCTTCTGGATGTACAGGCAACATTAAATATTCTTGACAGGTATTGTCCTGAAAAGAAACCATTATTCAGTACAAAGCGTCCTGTAGACATCGCTGAAGTTAGGGAAATCAACAGCGAAAAGGAAAGAATATTCTCAGATGTTTATAAGATAAGAGAATATGAACATGCGCTTATTGAATTAAAAGCGGAAGAAAACAGGGTTAATAATCTTTACCGTTCTCTATTGCCGTGGAAAGACCTTACCCTTCCGGTTGATTTTCCGGGAACAAAAAGAACCGGCTTTACAGCGGGAACTATTCCAGCTGCGGTCGGTTGGGATCTTATAGAGTCCGAGGTTCCGGAAAAAGCGCCGTTGTGTCAGATATTCAGGATAAACACCGATAAAGATCAGCATTATGCGTATATTATATATCACAGGGAAGCCGAGCAGGAAACCCTGTCGTATTTGAAGTCGAGAGGATTCAACAGGACAACTTTCGGCAGCCTTTCGGGCACCGTCGACAAGAACCTTAAACAAATCGAAATCAATTTAGAGCAGATTGCGAAAAAAAGAGAAGAAATAATCGATAAAATCAGGGATATGCGCGGTTCCAGAAATTCGATTGAGATTCTTTACGATATCCTCAGTATGGAAAGAAGCCGTATAGAAGCTGTCGAAAAGGTTGTAAAGACCAACAAGGTTTTTCTGATAAAGGGATGGCTCCCTGAAAAATTATCCGATTCCGCAAAAAATTATCTTGAGTCGAATTATACCGTTAGTGTGGAGATTGAGGAACCGGCGGAAGATGAAGCGTTTCCGGTTCTTCTTGAAAACCGCGGGCTTGCCGAAGCCGGTGAACCTGTGCTGCGGATGTACAGTCTTCCCGACAGCCGTGAAATAGATCCGAGCAAGATAATGACTCCGTTTTTTGTAATATTTTTCGGCCTTATGCTGTCGGACGGAGGATACGGCGTTATACTGGCGATTCTTGCCGCAATTATACTGTGGCGGTTCAAACTGCAGGACAGTACACGTAAGTTTATGAAACTTATGTTTTTCTGCGGCTTGTCAACAATGTTCTGGGGATTGATGTTTGGAGGCTGGTTTGGCATCAGCGCGCTTGTGCCTTACGCTTTGTGGTTTGACATGGTCAGCAACCCGGAGCTTATGCTGAGCTGGTCTTTGCTTTTCGGTGTCATTCACATGTATGTCGGCCTTGGGCTTAAGGCCGCAAACCTGATACGCAGGCGTAAATACCTTGATGCGCTGTTCGATGTCGGTTTCTGGTATGTGTTTTTTACCGGCGCGGTGCTAACGCTGCTGCCGTACGCCCCGGCCATTAACCAGGAAAAAGCGGTGCAGATATCGAGTGTTGGCAAATATCTGCTTGCCGCCGGTGCAGTGCTGCTGATTCTTACTCAGGGACGAGCAAAAAAAGGCATAATAAAGAAATTTTTCAGTGGACTGTCAAGCCTTTATGATCTGATAGGTTTTTTAAGCGATATACTATCGTATTCGAGGCTTCTGGCTCTTGGTCTCGCAACTTCGATTATAGCCGGTATAGTAAACCAGATGAGTGTCATGTTTGATATACCTGTTGTTTTAAAAGTATTTATCGCGGCGGCAATATTGCTCATAGGTCATGCGATAAACTTCGGTATAAATGTGCTTGGCGCGTATGTACATTCATGCCGTTTGCAGTATCTCGAATTTTTTGGCAAATTCTTCACGGGCGGAGGCGAACCTTTCAGCCCGCTGAAAGCCAATACAAAATATATACAATTAAAATACGATGCGGAGATGTGAACAGCTTTTACCGCATAACAACTAAAATGGAGGTTTTACAATTATGTTGGAACAGATTCTTACCGGACAATTTTTGGCTTATATCGGCGCTGCCATTGCATTTCTGGTAGCAGGCCTCGGGTCATCAAAAGGCGTTGGCCTCGCGGGACAGACTGGTGCCGGTGTTCTATCCGAAGACCCGTCGAAGTTTGGTTCGGTCATGCTCTTGCAGGCTCTTCCGAGTACACAGGCAATTTACGGCTTTGTAATTGCGTTTCTGATTATCGGTAAAATCAATGACGCAATGACGCTTCAGGAAGGACTCAGGCTGTTTGCGGCGGGGCTTCCGATGGGTATTGTAGGCCTTGTTTCTGCAATATACCAGGGCAAGGTCGCGGCATCGGGAATCCAGATGATCGCAAAGCACCCGGAATCTGTAGGAAGCGCTATTACGCTTGCGCTTATGGTTGAGATGTTTGCGATACTTGCGCTTATCGTATCAATTTTAATGATAGGTTGACAAAGGAGCGCTCAAATGACAGGAACAGAAAAAATAAAAGCGAAAATTCTGGAGGATGCCAAAAACAAAGCCTTTGAAATTGAGGAACAGGCAAGGCAGGAAGCTCGGAGTATTACCGATCAAGCTTTAAAGGAAGCGGAAATGAAAAAGGCGGAAATACTTAAGAAGGCGGAAGCCGAAGGGCAGGAAGCATATCGGCGCCTTATCTCGGTCGCGAGCCTTGAGGCCAGGAAAGAGATATTGAAGGCAAAGCAGGACATGGTTGATGAGGCTTTTATCAAAGCCATTGAAAAAATTACCGGCCTGCCCGATGCCGAATACCAGGAAATGCTTGAGGAAATGATTGCCGGTGCGGCTTCTGACGGAACGGGCGAAATACTCCTGTCCGGAAGGGATAGAAAGCGTGTCGACAGCAATTTTGCCGATAATATTAATCGCCGTCTAAAAACCGTCGGAAAAAACGGAACAGTTTCATTATCCGATGAAATAATACAAACAGAAGGCGGATTTGTTTTAAGGTACGGCGATATGGAGATAAACGGCACATTTGAGATTGTTTTTGACATGCTGAGACCCCAGATAGAAAATGACGTGGTAAAAATACTTTTTTCATAATGCGGAAAGCATTGTAATATCGAATAGATTAATTTTTGCTATGAGGTAATGTAATGACTAAGATTAACCGGGACGATTATGCATATGCGGCAGGTCTTATTCGGGCAAAAGAAATAAGGCTGCTCGACAGCGACAGGCTTAACCGGATGATTGAAGCTCCGGACGCGGCGGAAGCGTTTAAGGTTCTAACCGAGGCGGAGTACGGCTATGGAAATACTGAAAATTTTTATTCGTTTGAACAGGTTCTTGCCGAAGAGATGAAAAAGACTTATGACCTGTTGGCCGAAATCGCGCCTGTACCCGAAGTAGTCGATGCGTTTAAAAGGAAATATGACTATTTTAATATAAAGGTTCTTTTGAAGGCCGAGTTCTCAGGACAGGAACCGCCGCAGATCCTTATGGATACAGGCGTATTCGGAGCGGAGCAAATAAAACGGATTATCAGGGAACGGGATTATAACGATCTGAGTCCCGTTATGATACAGGCAATAACCGATACGTATGATGCTTTCTCTAGAATGCGTGATCCGCAGGCTGTCGATTTAATAATTGATAAAGCGTCGTATGACCAGTTTGTAAACGATCTTAACGAATTTGACAGCCCGTTCCTGAATGAACTTGCCCGGATTATTATTGACATAACGAACATAAAGATGTATATCCGTGCGCGCGGCCTTAACAAATCGTGGGATTTTATCGGAAAGCTTCTTTTAAAAGGCGGTGAAATAAGCGAAGAGTTTTATTTTACCGAATTTGACAAACCGATTGAAGCATTTGTTGACGATTTACGCCAAACAAAATACGGTGACATGGTCAAGCGTGGATGGGAGATGTATATCGCGAAAAAGAATATTTCCGGGCTCGAAAAGCTCCTTGACGATTTTCTGATGCGGTATATCCGGCGGGCAAAGCTGATAACGATGGGCGTTGAGCCCTTTATCGCTTATCTTTTTGCGAAAGAAACTGAAATAAGAAATGTGCGGATAATTATGACAGGAAAAATCAACGGGCTGAATGATGATTTAATCCGTGAAAGGTTGCGTTTGGGATATGTATAAGGTTGGCGTGATTGGAGAAAAGGATGCGGTTTTAGGATTTAAGGCTTTGGGTTTTTCGGTTTTTCCGGTAGAAAACAGCGACCGGGCGGCTGAAAAATTGTCGGAACTGGCAGCCGATAAATATGCTGTTATATATATAACTGAGCAGACCGCTTCCGGTATTCAGGAAGAAATCAATAAATATCGTGAAAAAAGGTTTCCGGCGGTCATCCCGATACCGGGAACAGCGGGAAGCCTTGGAATAGGGATGAGCGGAGTTAAAAAATGTGTTGAAAAAGCTGTTGGAGCGGACATCCTTTTCCGGGACGACTGATCATATAGAATGAATTTTACTTCTACAGATATCGAAAGTGAGGGATATTATTGAGCCAGGGAACGATAATCAAGGTATCAGGTCCTTTGGTAATAGCTGAGGGAATGCGCGACGCGAATATGTTTGACGTGGTTCGTGTGAGCAGGCATCAATTGATTGGCGAAGTGCTTGAGATCCACGGGGACAGGGCTTCAATACAGGTTTATGAGGAAACATCGGGATTGGGTCCGGGTGAACCGGTACTATCCACCGGCGCTCCGTTAAGCGTGGAACTGGGCCCCGGCCTTTTGGAAAATATATTCGACGGGATACAGCGCCCTTTGGAAGCGATGAGGGAAATGGTCGGCAGCAACATTACCCGCGGAATTAATATTGCCGCCCTTGACCGGAATAGAAAATGGCAATTCAAACCGGTTTTATCGAAGGGAGACAAGGTTGTCGCCGGCGATATCATCGGAACAGTCCAGGAAAACATTGTTTTTGAACACAGGATAATGGTGCCGTTCGGGATTGAAGGAGTAATTGAAGATATTTATGAAGGTGAATTCACGGTAGAAGAGACTGTTGCGGTGATTAGAACAAAAGACGGTTCTGCCGTTGATCTGACGATGATGCAAAAGTGGCCTGTCCGGAAAGAAAGGCCGTATAAGGAAAAGCTTCCGCCCGATGAACCGATGATTACGGGTCAAAGAAACATAGACACTTTGTTCCCTATTGCCAAGGGAGGCGTAGCGGCAATCCCCGGTCCTTTCGGAAGCGGAAAGACTGTTGTGCAGCACCAGTTGGCAAAATGGTCTGATGCCGATATCGTTGTATATATCGGATGTGGAGAACGCGGGAACGAGATGACCGACGTGTTGATGGAATTTCCGGAACTGAAAGACCCGAGGACGGGCGAGTCGTTAATGAAAAGGACGGTCCTTATTGCGAATACCTCAGATATGCCCGTTGCCGCGCGTGAAGCGTCGATATACACGGGAATCACGATAGCGGAGTATTTCCGTGACATGGGATATTCGGTGGCACTGATGGCAGATTCGACATCAAGGTGGGCTGAGGCGCTTCGTGAAATGTCCGGCCGGCTTGAAGAGATGCCCGGTGAAGAAGGTTATCCCGCGTATCTTGCATCGCGTCTCGCGCAGTTCTATGAACGCGCCGGCAAAGTTATTACATTGGGTTCGGATGAGAGGATTGGTGCCCTGTCGGCAATCGGAGCTGTTTCGCCGCCCGGCGGTGACCTGTCGGAGCCGGTTACACAGGCGACAATGCGTATAATAAAGGTATTCTGGGGACTTGATGCAAACCTTGCTTATCGAAGGCATTTTCCGGCAATTAATTGGCTTATCAGCTATTCGTTGTATGCAGACCGGCTAAAGAGCTGGTATGATGAAAACGTGGCAAGGGACTTCAGCAAGTGCAGGGCTGATATGCTGAGAATTTTACAGGAAGAAGCCGAGCTTGAGGAAATTGTGCGTCTTGTCGGAATTGACTCACTGTCCGCAAGGGAAAGGGTGATCTTAGAGTCTGCCCGTTCAATCAGAGAGGACTATCTCCATCAGGACGCGTTTCACGATATCGACACATATGCTACAATCCGGAAGCAGTACAGAATGATGAAACTGGTTCTGTCGTATTATTACAAGTCAATGGATGCGATAAAGCACGGGGTTGATTTGAATAAACTGTTTAACCTGCCGGTAAGGGAGCGAATTGGACGTGCAAAATACGTCCCGCAGGAAAACGTGGACGAAGAATTTGCGAAAATAGAGAAAGAACTGGCAGATCAAATGGAAGCGCTGGTTTCAAAGGAGGATGAGTAATATTATGTTAAGAGAATATCGTTCAATAGCCGAAGTTGCCGGCCCTTTGATGCTGGTGCAGGATGTAGAAGGCGTAACATATAACGAGCTTGGGGAAATTGAATTAAGCAACGGTGAAATCCGGCGATGCAAGGTATTGGAGATAGACGGGAAAAACGCTGTTGTCCAGCTTTTTGAAAGCGCGGTAGGCATCAACCTGTCGGACAGCAAGGTGCGCTTTTTTGGCAGGGGAATGGAACTGCCTGTTTCACTCGATATGCTCGGACGTGTTTTTGACGGGCTTGGCAAACCGATAGACGGAGGTCCGGAAATTATTCCCGATAAAAGGCTTGACATTAACGGAGTGCCTATGAACCCTGCCGCGCGCGATTATCCTTCGGAATTCATACAGACAGGAGTGTCTGCGATTGACGGCCTGAATACCCTTGTCCGCGGGCAGAAGCTGCCGATATTTTCAGGTTCGGGTTTGCCGCACGCCGAGCTTGCGGCACAGATTGCGAGACAAGCGAAGGTTTTGGGAACCGAAAGCAAGTTCGCCGTTGTGTTTGCGGCAGTAGGAATAACCTTTGAAGAAGCAGACTTTTTCATAACCGATTTTAAAAGAACCGGTGCGATAGACAGGGCGGTACTGTTTATGAACCTTGCAAACGACCCGGCCGTAGAGCGTATTTCCACGCCGAGAATGGCACTTACCGCTGCTGAATACCTCGCGTTTGAAAAGGATATGCATGTACTGGTTATAATAACGGATATCACTAACTACGCGGAGGCACTTCGCGAAGTGTCGGCGGCGAGGAAGGAAGTGCCGGGGCGCCGCGGTTATCCAGGTTATCTGTATACCGACCTTGCGACATTATATGAACGCGCGGGCAGAAAGAAAGGTTTTAATGGGAGCATTACGCTGATTCCTATTCTGACCATGCCCGAGGATGACAAAACGCATCCTATTCCCGACCTTACGGGTTATATTACCGAGGGGCAGATTATATTAAGCCGCGAACTGTACAAGAAGGGCATTACGCCGCCGATAGACGTATTGCCTTCGCTGTCGCGTTTGAAGGATAAAGGAATCGGTCCCGGCAAGACCCGCGAAGATCACGCGAATACAATGAACCAGCTTTTTGCGGCGTACGCAAGGGGAAAGGAAGCAAAAGAACTTGCCGTTATTCTAGGAGACGCCGCGCTAACTGAAGTAGATAAGCTGTACGCGAAGTTTGCCGACAGTTTCGAGGCCGAGTACGTATCACAGGGCTTTAATACCGAACGCGGAATAATAGAAACCCTTGACCTCGGATGGAAACTTCTGTCGATACTGCCTGTAGGAGAGCTTAAACGCATACGACAGGAATTCATAGACAAATACCTCTGCAAATAATGTCACGGGGATTGTCATGGGGACGGTTCCTTTGACACAATCGCAACCAGAAGAACTGTTATTTTGATATACTTTTAGTTAAGGAGATATTACAATGGCACGTTTGAACGTGAATCCGACAAGGATGGTTTTAACCGGGTTAAAGAAACGGTTAAAGACTGCCCGCAGGGGACACAAACTTTTAAAAGACAAAAGGGATGAATTAATGAAGAAATTCCTCGACATAGTCCGGGAAAACAAGCGCCTGCGCGAAGAAGTCGAACGTAAGGTCAGTATTGTTCATTCCCGCTTTGTTATGGCAAGGGCATTGATGAATTCGGAAGTGCTTGAGGAAGCGCTTATGTTACCAAAGGTTGAAGTTAACCTGAAAGCCTCTACTAAAAACATTATGAGTGTCGACGTGCCTGTTTTGGAATATACGACCGAAGGCGGCGATGAAGGCGACATTTACCCGTACGGTTTTGCAAATACGACCGGGGAACTTGATGAAGCAATCTCGACACTGTCCGAACTTGTGCCTGAACTCTTGAAGCTTGCCGAAATGGAAAAATCGGCGCAGCTTCTTGCCGATGAAATCGAAAAAACGCGCCGCCGCGTGAACGCCTTGGAATATGTCCTTATTCCCAATCTTGAAGAAACGATAAAATATATTGTAATGAAGCTTGACGAAAATGAGCGCTCAAATCTCACCCGTCTTATGAAAGTAAAAGACATGGTGTTAAAGGAAGCGCACGAATTCCGTTATTAATTACGGTTTTGTATCTATATAATGAAAATAAGAGTTACCGCATATGTAAATGACCTGCTGCCTTTGATACACAGGTCATTATTTGTTTTTCAGAGAGAAATATATGGCTTTAAAGCCAAAAAGATTTATGGTATCATTTCCTGCAATACCTAATAAATCAAGCGATAATATTATGCTTATCATACCTTTTATTTAGTCAATAAAATAATGCTTACTTTTATTGCCAGATGACGATATAAAGATTATAATTGTATAAAGCCAGCGTGTAACCGTTGCTGTTAATAAGTTCCATATGTTTTTATCATTCGTTTGATATCGATTAATTATACCGATAGGAGGTGTCGGTTTGGGAATATCGGATAAGATAAGAAACGAGTTATATTTAATGGGAGCTTCATTGGTTGGATTTGCGGACTTAACCGTTCTTCCCAAAGAAGTAAGGGAGAATTTCGACTATGGAATTGCCATTGGATTGGCCTATTCCAAAAAAGCAATGCAGGATAGCATGAATGGCGATGCGAGGCAATACTGGAGTGAATTCACCACAATAAATAAAAAGCTGCCCGAATTGGCTGTACATACGGCAAATTTATTAATTGAAAAAGGATACAAGGCCCTGGCAAAGGTTTCGACCATGGTTGTACAGAATTCAGATTACAGAACGGTGCTCCCGCATAAAACAGTTGCGACGCTGGCGGGATTAGGATTCATCGGCAAATGTGCCGCCCTGGTTACAAAAGAATTCGGATCCGCTGTAAGGGTAATAGTTGTTCTTACAAATGCGCCTGTTGAATGCGGTGTTCCGGTAACTAAGTCATTATGCGAATGGGAATGTGATATTTGTGCGAAAGTATGTCCCGGAAACGCTGTTAAGGGTAGAATATGGGAAGCGGGAATGGATAGGGACGTTTTATTGGATCCGCATGCTTGCAGGCGAGCGGCCAGGCAGTATGCGAAAGAACAACTGGGCATTGAAGAAACCCTGTGCGGTCTCTGCATCTCAAATTGCCCATGGACAAAAAAGGCATTGAAATATATCTAGACGAAAAATGTGAAGATAATGTTTATTTTTTGTATTTACATTTCTTAACTTACATAATGATAAATATTACAAACAGGGAATACCGTTTTTGATTCATCGAATGAAATGGAGTATGATTAATATATCCAATGGCAGCTTAATCAATTTCTTTTATTATTAATATACAAGGACGGTGTAAAAATGACTTATCCAAAAATGATACTGTTCGATTATGGGCATACCCTTCTCTATGAACCGGGTTTCGATACTTTACGGGGCGAAGAAGCATTGATGAAGTATGTTAAGAGCAATAAAAACAATTTGTCGGCAAAGGAGATAAACGATTTTGCGCAGCGATTGCATTCAGAAATCGGCGCGTCGAGAGAAATAGGATTGGAAATGCATCAATGGCAGTTTCAGAGATTCCTTTATGAATACCTTGAAATTGAGCTGTCAATACCGATGCCTGAAGCTGAACGCATTTTTTGGGATAACACCTCTTACGGCGATATTATGCCGGGCGCCGATAAAATGATTGATTATATCAACTCGCGCAATATTCGCAGTGCCGTAATAAGTAATATTACCTTTTCAGGTGCGGCGCTGACTGAGCGGATTAACCGTCTGTTACCAAACAACAAATTTGAATTTATAATCGCATCGAGTGATTATATGTTCCGAAAACCGAATCGCTATATTTTTGAACTGGCACTGAAAAAGGCAGGGCTTAACGCGTCCGAAGTATGGTTCTGCGGGGATAATACGGTCGCGGATATTGAAGGCGCGGCAAATGCAGGCATTTTTCCGGTATGGTATGAAGACCTTACATGTGAAAACCTGTGGAACAAAAAATATGCGGGAGTCTTGCCAAAGTGCGAGCATTTACATATACATCACTGGAGTGAACTTATTGACATATTGGAAAACCGGTTCCCGAACAATCGACAGAGGTGAAGTAGAATGTCACAGATAATTTTATCGATTGCAAGCGAAATAATTAAAAACAACCTTTATAGGGAATATAAAACTTTATCAAAATATGCTTGCAAGAGCGGTAAGGGATTAAGAAGATACCCTAACAAAGAAACTATCCCCGATAAATATAATATCAGATCGACATTTTTTCATGACACCGATAGAATACTGCATTCTTTAGCTTACACAAGATATATTGATAAGACACAGGCTTTCTTCTTGTTCGATAACGACCATATTACTCACAGAGTTTTACATGTCCAGCTTGTTTCAAAAATAGCGCGGACAATAGGAAGGTTTTTGAGACTAAATGAAGATCTTATAGAAGCGATATCGCTTGCTCATGATATTGGACATGTTCCTTATGGGCATGATGGAGAGAGATGCCTAAACGATATATGTAAAAAACATAATTTGGGATGTTTCTGTCACAATGCTCAAAGCGTACGTGCATTAATGGAGCTTGAGAATCATGGAGAAGGTTTAAACTTAACTCTACAAGTGCTGGATGGGGTTTTATGTCATAATGGCGAAATTTTAAGCCAGGAATATTCGCCTCAAAAAAATAAGGACTGGGATCAGTTCCTATATGAATATGAGAGTTGCTGGAGAATTGAAGGGTTAGACAAACAATTGAAGCCTATGACATTGGAAGGATGTGTTGTGAGAATTTCTGACGTAATTGCATATATCGGGCGGGATATCGAAGATGCAATAGTAGTCAATTTGATAAGAAGAGATGATATACCTGAAGATATAGTTGAGATACTTGGAAATACAAATAGAGATATAGTTAACAATCTAATTATAGATGTTATTAATAACAGCTATAATAAAAACTACATAACTTTTTCTGGAAAAGTTTATTTTGCACTAGAAAAATTGAAGGATTTTAACTATCAGAACATTTATTTTAATCCCAAAAAGACTACTCAGAATTACAAAATTGAGAAAATGTTTACTACATTGTTCGAAAAATATATTAACGACTTAAATCGCGAAGATAGGAATTCTTCTATATATACTGATTTTTTAAAGGACATGAACGATAATTATAAGCAAAACAATAAAAAAGAAAAAATAGTTCTAGACTTTATCGCAGGTATGACAGACGATTATTTCAACAAAGAATATGAGGATTACATAATGCCGAAGAGTTATGGATTAAGGATAAATTAGAGGAATTGGTTATGCCTCTTTGCTTCAACCTTCCGAGTGCAAATTTCAAATTTAAAATCACATGAAGAAAGCATTGATTGAATGTGATATAAAGTCTGCATTTTTGATTATACGTTGGGGAACGCTACGGGAGGAATAGTTGATCGGCATGATACAGTTTAAATTATTATACAAAATTTACCGGTTCTTTTGAACGAAGCTATTGTTTCCGTATCATATTAAAGTCTAAAAAATGGTGTCCGAATAGTAACCAGCAGACGGGAAATATAGCGTATTTATGGAGTAAATTGCGAAGTTCTGAAATAAGCGATAATACTTAATAATAAGGATGCAGAAAAATAACTTTAACCCAAAAACGAGAGATGAAATGCGGTTTTAAGAGATGTTTAAGGAGATATTTTAAGAAATCACACCCAAGTTGTAAAAAGGCATGAAAAAGCGTGAAACCCGCTCTACGGT
>LFRV01000084.1 GCA_001512485.1 Clostridiales bacterium DTU069
CGCCTTGAATACGTATATACGAATGCGCTTCCGGGCAGGGAATACTCAATCAAGGTTATCCCGCTCGTTAATTCGGATGTTGCCTCTATACCGGCAGAAGAGCTTCCGGTTGTTCGAGTAAAAACAGAAATCCTTTTAAAAGCAAAGAAAATGGGAGAAACTGCCGATGGCGTAAGGTGGATGCTTTTCTGGGATCCCATCATTAAAGGTTCTATAGGCAGCACAACGTTCACAAGAGTTGAATACAAGCTGTACCGGCATGACACGGCGGGGAATGCCACATTTTTCGCTTTGGTTGTCGACCGGGACAGATTTGAAATGATCATGAAACCCGAAGATGTCGAAAAATACACGTATTCAATTGAAGCTGTCGCTTACAGGCCGGACGGCTCTTCGGTCCCTTTCTATTCGTCGACTAAAGTGTCGCTCGTGGAACAGATACCGGAGTATCCGACTGCGCCGGAATTTGTTAAAAGTTTCCCGACAGCAGATCCCGCACCGCTTGTGTTTGACGACCTGCTGACGTCAAACAGCGCAACGCTTCTTTGGAAAGTGCCTGTTTCCGGCGACGGGAAAGTTGACACCGAGGTTTATTACGATCTTTATCTCGTTGATAAAATTGAAGAGATGAGCACACTTCCGATAACGAAAAGGATCGGCACAAACATAACCATGACGCGCGCGAATGAGGTCAGGGAACTGGAAACGGGAAGGCTTATCGGCTACCGTTATACAATAAACGGCCTCAATTCGAACTCGACATATTACGCGGTTCTTATAGCGAAAAAGAACTTTATAATCGAAAGCGAAGACGGTTTTATGGTGTCGCGCCCGTATGCGTCCGACCCGGCGATAAAGGTAATAATAACGCGCCCCGACGCCGAGATGGACAAACCCATCGCGCCGCCTTCTCCGCCGTTCAGGCTCAAACCGGGCGACGATTCGATCCGCGGAAACGAAATAATACTGCAGCTTGAAAAATCATGGCTCGAAATGTATCATTCGGGTTTAAAGAAATGGCTGTATGTCGTCGGCAGGGACGATCCCGAAAGAGGCAGGGAAGAGAGCTATTATAACGAAAACAATTCGTTTGATTATGATGATTATGTTCAAAATCAAAACCTTCCGGACGGAGACGCAAACAAGAAACCCGCGAGAACTGTGGATTATCCGGCCGGCTGGCAGGTAAAAATACACTGCGTTGAGTATGATGATGCCCTTCAGATAGTTAAGTCGATAACCGGAAGGGATTTTGTCTCATACAGCGATCTGAGCCGTAATTATATTTTATCCTTACAAAAGCAGATTGAACCGGTACCCGTTCCGGATTTGAAACCTGATGAACGGCAGGTTTTCCTGCTTCCCGTACGCAACCTTGATCCTAATACGACATACCTGATTTGGGTAACCGTATCAAACAGCACGGGGACTCTTGAGTCCGATCCTTCCGATCCGCTGCTTATTACCACACTGCCCGATTTCCCGCCCGTTGTTGAAACGCCTGTCGTGCCGACGGATCTGAAAGGCATCGCGGCCGATACTTACGTTGATCTGTTCTGGAGTTACCTTCCCGGATACAGCTATAACATAAGCTACGCGGCCGAAGATGACAGGACGAAGGCTATCGGGACAGTAACGGTTTCCTACGAGCAGCTGCGTTACGAGCCTTCATACAGGATCGCGGCTTTAAATGCGAATACCGTCTATTATTTCTGGATCCAGGCCCTTGCCCCGTCCGAACGGGGCGGGTTTACCGCGTCCGACTGGAGCAACTCGATCGCAGTGAAAACCGAGCCGTACAACCCTCCGCCTAAACCGAGGGGTTTTGGAATAAAGGGTACACCTGACGCGATAACCGAGACAAGTATCTTTTACGAATGGATTCCCGACGAATCGGTTACGTTCATCCTTGAAATTTCAGAAAACGCCGATTTTTCGGATTCCGTCGAATACAGTGTGAACGGGTCGGAATACCAGGCTACGGGTCTGAAATCGAACTACCGGTATTTTGCGAGGCTTTATTCATACAGCGCCGCTACGGGTTTACGCTCCGAACCGAGTCATGTCGTGATGGTCGTGACAAGAAAGGGACGCGGCGAATACGATGCCGATGTCCCGCTTGATGATATCCCCGTAGGGGACATGCTCGTAATTGACGCGATAGCAATTAACGGCGTTTGGAACGCAAAAGCCGTTGATGTCAACGCGCACAGGCTGTCCGAGAAAATCAGGCAGTCGGTCGCCGGTACGTTTTCGGTGGATTTGACCGTTCCGCCGCCCGGAACGAAAACGATAAGGCTTGAACTCGGCGGCGAGGTATTGGAAACACTCGCGGGGACAAACCGTACGCTTATTGTCAGAACGCCCGGATTTGATATATATGTTTTCCCCGGATGCTTCCTGCAGGATACATATTTCAGGCTGAAACAAAGCCTCCGCGGCATATCGTTAAGGATTGACGTGCGTCCGAACCCGGGTGATATAAAGCTTGAGAACAACATGCGGCTGATGGCTCCGGTAACCGAAATGAAGGTGTACGCAGGGCGTGAAGAAAGCTTCTTTTTGCTTGAAGATTTCACAAAACCGGTAAAAGTCCTTTTACCGATAGAAAATACCGTCGAAGCGGATAAAATAAAAGTAAGGCATTTTGATCCCGTACGGTTGAAATGGGAAAAGGTTGATTATACATGGCTTGCTTCACAGCAGAAATTTGCCGTATACCCGAAAAAAAGCGGCGCTGTCGCCGCAGCAGCGACAAAGCCTGCGGGTATTGTCACGGGAAGCGGAATAGAGCAGACGCTCAAAAATATTCTTTCAATATACCGGATGCCTTCCATCAATCCGGACAATCCGGTGCTGGAAAAGGAACTTACCGTAACCGAAGGTATAAAGCATTTGATGGATATTATTCCGTATGAATATCAAAACGGCGATGTAGCGGAAAAAGCATTAAGGGCGGGTTTACTGCTGCCGGGATCTGCGAACGGAAACGCTCTTTTCAGCAAAGAAGAGGCCGTTTATGCCGCTGTTGCGGTGTACCGCAAAAAAACAGGTCAAAACATATCGGATTTGTCACAGGTATTGTCGCAGATTCCGGATGCGTCCGAAATCCGGCCGCAGTACAGATCAGCCGTAGCTTTCGCGTTAGGCAATGGCATTGTTTCTGAAAGCGGAGGCATGTTTTCGCCAAAAATGCCGATAACACGATCGGAATTGTTGGTTATAATTGAAAATATTCTTATCATGACAGGTGAAATATGATAAAATCAATACAGAGATTTAATCGGATTGGTAATTCCGTTCGTTTTTCCAAAGTGGAAAATATGGTTTAAATCGCCAAAAAGATGACAATTATTTATAAGGAAGAAGCGGCAAAAACCGCCTTAATAAAGCGATTTGAAATTGAACATAATACTATTGGAGAAACTCAGAAAAAAGTCCGATTGGAAAATTAGTTTACATAAGACAAAAAGGGAGCGAAAACATGAGCGTATTTATTATTGACGGCGGAGTTCCGCTTAAAGGTTCCGTTCGGATAAGCGGCGCAAAAAATGCCATTCTTCCTTCGCTGGCTGCATGTCTGTTAACGGAGGAAAAAACCATATTAAAAGATGTTCCGGATCTTGAAGATGTACATACAATGTGTAATCTTCTTAATTCATTGGGAGCCGGAACCTTTTTCAATAAGCAGGAAAAGGAAATAACCGTAGATGCGTCGTCGATCAATAAATATACAGCCCCCTACGAGCTTGTCAATCAAATGAGGGCTTCATTTCTTGTTATGGGTCCGCTTCTGGCGAGAAAAGGCAGGGCAAAGGTTTCACTTCCGGGAGGGTGTGCGATTGGCAGCAGGCCTGTTGATCTCCATCTTAAAGGTTTATCCGCTCTTGGCGCTAATATAAATACCGGTCACGGATATGTCGAGGCAAGCGTTAAGGGAAGGCTCACCGGAGCGAGAATATATCTTGACTTTCCAAGCGTCGGCGCGACTGAGAACATATTGATGGCTGCGGTCCTGGCTAAAGGCCGGACAATAATAGAAAACGCGGCAACCGAGCCCGAAGTTGTCAATCTAGCCACACTGCTTGTATCAATGGGCGCGAATATAACAGGAGCGGGAACGGATACGATACGCGTTGTCGGAACCAACCGGCTGCATGGAACCGAGCATGCGATTATACCCGACCGCATTGAAGCAGGAACGTTTATGCTGGCTGCCGCGATTACAGGCGGTAGTATCACTATAGAAAATGTTATGACCGAACATATAAAACCTATAAGCGCTAAACTCAGGGAATCCGGTGTTGAAATCTCGGAAGAACTGGGCATTGTTCATGTGAAATCTTCACCGAACCTGAAAGCGGTGGATATAAAAACGCATCCGTACCCGGGATTTCCTACGGATATGCAGGCGCAAATGACATCTTTTCTAAGCCGTGCTGAAGGAACCAGCATGATTGTCGAAACGATATTTGAGAACAGGTTTATGCATATAAGCGAGCTTAAACGCATGGGCGCAAGGATTAAAATTGACGGGCGCACTGCCATTATAGAAGGCCAGGTACCGTTAATGGGAGCCCAGGTTAAAGCCACCGATTTAAGAGCCGGCGCGGCTTTGATTCTTGCAGGCCTTTGTGCCGAAGGCAAAACCGAAATAAGCAATATACATCATATCGACAGGGGCTATGAAAGAATGGAGGAAAAGCTAAAGGCACTGGGCGCAAAAATAAGAAGAGAATAGAAATTACTCGTTAAGTTCATCAAGCGTAAGTCTGAAACTCGGTATAAAATGTTCCATGAAATAGTCGGCTTCGGGCATATTCATGTTTTTAATTTTTTTCACTGTCGCTTCGGCAGCTTTTTTAAATTCGGTATTTCCGGCCTTTTCCTCTTCCAGGCATTTAATATACGCGCATATGCGGTCGGCGGCCTTTACAATCCTGCCTTCATCCGACGATTCGTCATAAAAAAGAATGCCACGGTAAACATCTCTCAGTTCTTCGGGGAGCATTGTAAGAAGCTTCTCTTTCGAAATATCTTCCATATCCTTGTATGCTTTTTGCATCAGCGGATTGAAATATTTAATCGGAGTGGGCATATCACCGGTAAGCGCTTCGTTTGAGTCATGATAAAGCGCAAGTACCGCTATGCGTTCCGGATTAACGCTTCCGCCGAAATACACGTTTCTTATCACTGCGAGCGCATGGGCTATAACCGATACCTGGTGGCTGTGTTCCTGTATATTCTCAATATTTGTATTACGCATCAGGCTCCAGCGCATAATGTATTTCATGCGCGACAAAAACGCGAAAAACTGGTGTGATTTATCCATTTCGTTCCCCCGGATATAAAACTGGTTTTATTTTATCATAACGCACTTAAACAGTTCAAGAATACGCTAATTCACGCTGTGGTTTTTGTTTATTGCACAAAAGTTCTTTTTCCCATACACCCGAAAATAGCATCAGATTAATGCAGAAACACCCGAACCAGGACCCGCGGGAATAATATGAAAAACTGCCTCTTGAACCTTTGTAATATCGGAAATAATCCTGAAAAGAATAGACGGTCCGGTGCAATTCTCGTTTACCGAACCGTCTAACCTGCTGTGAGCATATGCTCCAGGCAGGACTTTAAAAAGCAGTGCATAAATCTACAGTCCTCCTATGCTGTATCGAAGATGTCCATTTCAGAGAGAGAGATTACTAGCGCAATGGAATCAATCCCTTCGCAGTAGTTTAGCTTTGGATCATCTCCTTTACCAGATTTTGATTAATTTAATGTTTTCGGTGGAACCAACCCCTTTACAATATATTCTGATAATAAATATATCTGATAGGAGTATCCCCTTTACAATAATATAATATTCATTTTTTCTGCAATATATATATACCACCTGGCATGTATTCAAAAACAAATTTTGTTACTCTTTTAAGCTTAATGGTGGTATAATAAGAAAAAATCAGAGGTTTCAAAAGTTCTATGATTAATAATCTTTTTCCGGAGCGTGATCATTTTGCTGAAAAAACTGCTGCTTGAAACGGCAACGATATGTATATACCGCAATCTTCTTGAGGATGAGGCGGTTAAAAGCTTTATAAACCTTCTCAGGATGCTTGAAACGCCTGACTGTACGATAGACCGGGTATTGAACTCATACTGTTCGGTTTACCATATACTGCTGGAAAATAATACTCCGAGCTTTTATGAATATGTTAAAAATGCCGTGCTGCGCGATGAAAACAGCTTTTCGCTTGCGTGTGAAAAAGGGATAATCGAAGACAACGAGACAATTAAAGAACAGGCGAAAAGAGATCTTGCCGTAATCGGAAGCATGGCTTTGGTTAAGTGTGAAGATATAAAGGAACGGATGAAGGATAAGTTCTCCGAAAACCGTGAAGCCGTTGAAGTCATCTCAGGCCTTCCGGACTGGAACGCTATGCGGACAAACGAAGAGGAACGCATATCCTTTGAGTACTGTTATGAAAGCCTGGCGTCGTGGTACCGTAAAAACGGGGCGGGTGTATTTTCACAGCATTCTTTTTTCACATGGGACGGGCATAAAAAGGAACTTGTTCCTGTTAAAAACCCCGATCCGGTTACGCTGGACAGGTTGTATCTTTTGGACAGCCAGAAAGAAACGGCGATCAGGAATACAGAAATATTCCTTAGCGGTATCGAAGCAAACAATATTTTGTTCTACGGTGACAGGGGCACCGGAAAATCATCAATGGTAAAAGCGATAGCGAATAAATACTACGACAGAGGGTTAAGGCTTATTGAAGTGCCGAAGGAACATCTCGACCAGATACCTGTTATTACATCACGGCTTTCGGGCAGAGGGCTTAAGTTTATCCTGTTTATTGACGATCTTGCCTTTGAAAACAATGAAGAGAAATACACGGCGCTAAAAGCGGTGCTTGAAGGCGGTATTGAGCATAAACCTTCAAATATCCTTTTGTACGCGACTTCTAACAGGCGGCACCTTGTGAAGGAGAAGTTTTCCGACAGGATAGGGCTTAGCTCCGACAACCCGGATGATGAGGTGCGGGCGAGGGACAGCATGCAGGAAAAACTTTCGCTGGCCGATCGGTTCGGAATAACGATAGTCTTTTCATCTCCGCTGAAAAATGAATACCTTGAAATAGTCCAAAAAATGGCCGAAGAAGAAAACCTCGGGATTGAACTTGCGGTTCTGAACAGAAAAGCGATGCAGTGGGAAATGATGTACAACGGGATGTCGCCGAGAACGGCGAGGCAGTTTATCAACTGGATAAAAGCCGAAGAGAAGTATGGGTTTGGAAATTGAAACAGGCGATGAAAGAGGGGAAAAAAATGAGAGCAGTTATTACGGTTATCGGTTATGACCGCGTTGGCCTTATTGCCGGGATTAGTGCCGTGCTTGCCGAATCGAACGTAAACATACTGGATATCTCGCAGACTACGATGCAGGGTTTTTTTACAATGATGATGCTTGTTGATCTTGACGGTCTTAATACTGATTTTTCCGAGCTTAAAAAACGGCTTGAAAATAAAGGAAAAGAGCTTGGGGTTGACGTTCGGATTCAGAGGGAAGAAATATTTAAAAGCATGCACCGGATTTAAACAAAAAATATGCCTGAAGGGATAGCAAAGCAGTTGCCTTCGTTATTTAGACGGCGGTAACACAGGCGGGGGAGTCGTGTATGATAAATCAATATGAAATTTTGGAAACAATACGGATGATCCAGAATGAAAAACTGGACATTCGCACAATAACAATGGGAATATCACTGAGAGACTGCTGCAGCGAAGACAGCGAGAAAAGCTGCGAAAAAATATATGACAAGATTACAAGGTGCGCGAAGAATCTTGTAAAAACGGGGGAAGATATTGAAAGGGAATTCGGCATACCTATAATAAATAAAAGAATCGCGGTTACTCCTGTCTCAATAATAGCCGAAAGCAGTAAAAACACCGACTTTATCCGGTTTGCAAAAACGCTCGACAGGGCGGCAGCCGAAACAGGCGTTAACTTCATCGGTGGGTATTCCGCGCTTGTACATAAAGGTTTTACCGACGGCGACAGGCTGTTTATAGAATCAATACCTTATGCTTTATCTGAAACCGAAAGAGTATGCTGTTCGGTTAACGTGGCTACAACAAGAACCGGCATAAATATGGATGCGGTAAAACAGATGGGAGCAATTATCAAGGAAACTGCCCAAAGGACCGCTGACAAGGGTGGAATCGGATGCGCGAAACTTGTCGTATTTGCGAACGCAGTTGAGGATAACCCGTTTATGGCGGGAGCTTTTCACGGCATTGGCGAACCCGAATGCGTAATAAACGTTGGTGTGAGCGGCCCTGGTGTCGTAGCGGCCGCGCTGAAAAAAGTCAAAGGCGCCGACTTCGGAACCGTTGCAGAAACAATAAAAAACACCGCATTTAAGATAACAAGAATGGGGCAGCTTGTAGCAAGGGAGGCATCGAACCGTTTAGGAGTATCATTCGGTATTGTTGATCTGTCTCTTGCGCCTACTCCCGAGATCGGTGACAGTGTTGCGAGGATCCTTGAAGAAATGGGGCTTGAACGGTGCGGAACACACGGCACAACAGCAGCGCTGGCCCTTTTGAACGACGCGGTGAAAAAAGGCGGTATTATGGCTTCTTCATATGTCGGGGGATTAAGCGGCGCATTTATACCCGTTAGTGAGGATGAAGGCATGACCAACGCGGTAAAATGCGGTGCGTTGTCAATTGATAAGCTTGAAGCGATGACCTGTGTCTGTTCCGTTGGCCTTGATATGATTGCCGTGCCCGGAGATACTCCTGCTTCAACCATTTCGGCGATTATTGCGGATGAGGCCGCAATCGGCGTTATCAACCAGAAAACAACCGCCGTCAGGATCATACCTGTGCCGGGAAAGAAAGAAGGAGACACGGTGGAGTTCGGCGGACTTTTAGGTTCGGCCGTCGTAATGTGTGTAAACAAATTCTCATCCGAGGAGTTTATTTCGCGCGGGGGAAGGATACCTGCCCCTCTGCACAGCCTGAAAAACTGAACGTTTTGGAGAATTGATATAATTTATTGTTATATATCGGCTTATCTGGGTATATATAACGAGGCGGGGATTAATACCCCGCTCCACCTCTATAGGTTACAAAACCGGCTTTTGGATGCGAGTGGTGAGCAAAACCATATAATTTTTTCCGGAAGGATGATTGACATAATGGAAGTCTTAAGGAAAATCATAAACGGTATTTTAATAGTCGGAATAGAAGGCCAGATTCGCATTTCAACGCAGAATGAGTTCAAGGAGTTTTTCAGTAGACTTGTAGAAGAAAACAGCAGCGGCACTGTCATCTTAGACATGGCCGGAATAGGATATATCAACAGTGCGGGGATAGGCATGATAGTCGATTCGTTCAGAAAATTCAGGGAAAACGGCGGTAGGTTTGTCCTGTGCAGCCTTATGCCCGATATAGAAAAGCTTTTCGAGGTTACGAAACTGAACCGTTTCATAGAAATATATCCAAGTGAGGAAGAAGCGATAAAGAAGATTAATGAATAAACCGGCTTATTATAATTCTTATTCGCCGGTAGCCGAACGCGGAATAATTAATATGGCAAGACAGGGGTGGTTTTTATGGAGCCGAAAGTGTTTGAGCTTGGAGATCTCGTTGAAATGAAAAAACAGCATCCGTGCGGGAGCAAGATATGGAAAGTGGTTCGGACCGGAGCCGATATCCGGATCGAATGCCAGGGCTGCCGTCATCAGGTTATGATGCCAAGAAGCAAATTCGAGAAATATATGAAAAGGACGGTAAACCCTGAAGAATAAATTGGTTTTTTAAAAAGGCCTTTTAACAAACGAAAAATTGTGATAAAATATGTTCTGCAAAAGTAATAAAACGCGGGTGTAATTTAGTGGCAGAATATCAGCTTCCCAAGCTGACCGTGTGGGTTCGATTCCCATCACCCGCTCCAGAATATACCGCCTGTTGATAGAATTTTTATCGACAGGCGGTTTTTATTTAATCTGGAAAAGCATAAATCGAGGACAATGCCGGAAAAAAAACGCCAAATCTTGTACTTGATTTTTCCAGTTATTTCTGCAATAATAAGTATAATAAACGCGCGTTTACAGGCATAGTGCAATATGAAAAGTGAAGATATTGCCAGGCTGGCGGGTGTTTCGAGAAGCACTGTTTCAAGGGTGATAAATAATTACAGCAATGTGCCCGAAGAAACCCGCCGCAAGGTCATGAAGGTAATAGAAAAATACAATTACAGCCCGAACAGTTCCGCAAGAGCGCTTGCCGGCAAAAGAACCGACACGATAGGCCTGTTTATTGTGAGCATTGCTGAAAGAAACAGCGCCACTCGTGTTTACCAAAACAACTATTTTTCACCTTTCATTGAAGCGGTGATTGATACGGCGAACGCAAGGGGCGTTTATGTTCTTGTGCACTCGATTTTTTCGGTGCGCGATTACGCTAAGATAAAACAGGCTTTCATTGAAAGAAGAATGGACGCAGGAATTATTGTCGGTACTGAAAAAAATATAGGCGTTATTGCGGAAGTCGCGGCAATGGGATACCCGCTTGTTATCATCGACTATTCGCCGGAGGATATTATGCAGCTTGTCGGAAAAGGGAGAATAGCGGTAATTAACTCAACGGATGACAAAGGAACTCGGGAAATGATAGAATACCTTCTCGGTTCAGGCCATAAGGATATAGGTATATTGGCAGGAAGAGACAATACATATTCCGGAAGGGTGCGGTATGAAACATACAGAGAAACGCTAATCAAAAACGGAATTGAACCGCGTGCGGAGTGGGACCTGAAAGGCGAATTCATAAAAAAAATTGCCGAGCAGGCTGTAACCCGCCTTATAAAAACCGGAAACCTTCCTACGGCGCTATTCTGCTGCAACGATGACATGGCCATATCCGCAATGGATGTATTGTTACGTGAGAATATAAAGGTCCCGGATGATATATCCATAGCGGGCTTTGATGATATAATGCCGGCATCATTGGTAAAACCCGCGCTTACAACCGTCCATGTTCCGATATATGACATCGCGAGGAAGGCCGTTGAGCTTGTTCTTGAAATGATAGGTGATACCGCAGGAAATATAAGCGCTTACACAATGGAAACGAAGCTTGTAATACGCGAAAGCTGCAAAAAAACCGGTTAAAAAACATATTTGTTATCTCTTTTCGGTCATCTATGCGTTTAACTATTTTCCGCCTTAAATAACAAACGGGGCGGGCGCCCGTTTTTGTGAACGCGCGTTCATTAAGACAAGGGGGACATTGTATGAAATTTGGGTATTTTGATGACGCAAACAAAGAATACGTAATAATAACGCCAAAAACACCGTACCCGTGGATAAACTATCTCGGTACGCAGGAATTTTTCTCATTGATATCAAACACTTCGGGAGGATACAGCTTTTACCGCGACGCACGCCTTCGAAGAATAACGCGATATCGCTACAACAATGTTCCGGTCGACAGCGGAGGCAGGTATTTCTATGTTTACGATAACGGCGATTACTGGACTCCGGGCTGGATGCCGGTAAAAAGAGAACTTGACAGTTATGAATGCAGGCACGGGCTCGGCTATACTGTGATAACCGGAGAACGCGGCGGTATCAGCGTAAGCCAGCTATCATTCGTTCCACTTGGCTTCAACTGCGAAGTGAACAGGGTGACAGTAACGAATACTTCCGCTTCGAAAAAGGAAATTTCATTGTTTTCATTTATTGAGTTCTGCCTGTGGAACGCTTTGGACGACATGACGAACTTCCAGAGGAATTTCAGCACCGGCGAGGTAGAGGTAGAAGGCTCGGCGATATACCACAAGACCGAATACAGGGAACGCAGGAACCACTATGCCTTTTACTGGGTGAACACCGAAATCGAAGGTTTTGATACGGACCGCGAAACGTTTGTCGGCTTGTACAACGGTTTTGACTGTCCCCGCGCGGTGGCTTCCGGCAAATCCTTCAATTCAATCGCAAGCGGATGGTCGCCGATTGCGTCACATCATATAAGAATGGAACTTGAACCGGGGGAACGGAAAAGTTTTAATTTCGTACTCGGTTATGTCGAGAACGCGGGTGCGGAAAAGTGGGAAAGAAAAGGCGTAATAAACAAGAGAAAAGCGAAAGAGATGCAGGCGGCGTTTTCTTCGGACTCAAGCGTTGAAAACGCGCTTTGCAAGCTGAAAGAATACTGGAATGATCTTTGTTCAAAATTTGTCGTAAACAGCGACGATGAAAAGCTAAACCGCATGGTTAACATATGGAATGCGTATCAATGCATGGTCACGTTTAACATGTCAAGAAGCGCGTCGTATTTTGAATCGGGAATAGGCCGCGGCATTGGTTTCAGGGATTCAAACCAGGATATCCTCGGTTTTGTCCACCAGGTTCCCGAAAGGGCGCGCGAAAGAATACTTGATCTTGCGTCAACGCAGTTTGAAGACGGCAGCGCGTATCACCAGTACCAACCGCTTACTAAAAAAGGAAACGAGGATATAGGAAGCGGCTTCAACGACGACCCGCTTTGGCTTATACTGTCCACGGCGCAATATATCAAAGAAACGGGAGATTTTAATATCCTTGATGAAATGGTCCCGTTCAACTGTGACGAAAATAACAAGGCATCACTTTTTGAGCATTTAAAACGCTCATTTTACCATGTTGTAAACAATCTCGGCCCGCACGGCCTTCCGCTGATTGGCAGGGCCGACTGGAATGACTGCCTTAACCTTAACTGTTTTTCAACAAATCCCGACGAGTCATTCCAGACATGCGGGCAGGCTGACGGCAGGGTTGCAGAATCGGTGCTTATAGCGGGAATGTTTGCCGCTATCGGCCCGGAGTACGTCGAACTGTGCAAAAGGCGCGGACTGTATGACGAGGCGCAGAAAGCGCAGACGCATATCGACAATATGATTAAAGCCGTGCTTGAACACGGATATGACGGGGAATGGTTCCTGCGCGCATATGATAACTATGGTAAAAAGATAGGCAGCAGGGAATGCAGCGAAGGGCAGATTTTTATAGAATCGCAGGGCTTTTGCGTTATGGCGGGCATAGGCGTTAAGGAAGGATTGGCCGAAAAGGCGCTTGATTCGGTTAAGGAAAGGCTGGATTCAAAATATGGAATTGTCCTGCATACTCCCGCCTATACCGAATATGACCTGAACAAGGGCGAGATAACTTCATATCCGCCCGGATACAAGGAAAACGCCGGGATCTTCTGCCATAATAACCCGTGGATAGCGATAGCCGAAACAGTTTTGGGAAGAGGGGACAGGGCTTTTGAAGTTTATTCGAAAACAGCCCCGGCGTATCTGGAAGAGGAAAGCGATATCCATAGGACCGAACCGTACGTCTATTCGCAGATGATCGCCGGGCCGGATTCGCCGCGGTTCGGTGAAGCAAAAAATTCATGGCTTACGGGGACCGCTTCGTGGAACTATTTCGCCGTCACGCAGTATATATTGGGAGTAAGGCCGGAATATGACGGGTTAAGAATTGATCCATGCATTCCCGCGGGATGGACAGGGTTTACCGTGAAACGGGTTTACCGCGGAGCGGAATACAATATTGCCGTACAAAACACAAACAACGTCTGCAAGGGAGTTTCCAAACTGATTGTAGACGGCGAGGAAATTCAAGGCAATATAATTCCTTTTATTCCCGGCAAGAAAGCATATAACGTTTTATGCATAATGGGCAAATAAACAGCGGCAATAATAACAAAAAGGGGAAATGCTGTTATCATCTCCCCCAAATGGCATTTTCCCTTGCCCCCCTTGCCGCGACCCGAATTTACCGGCTTATAACATGGCCTGTTTCATTTTATGAACATATTCTGTTACGTACGGAACGCAATTTTCGCGGTACTGTTCAATTATCTTCACAATCGCGCTTCCTACAATAACACCATCGGATATCTCGCAAATCCGTCCTGCCTGTTCGGGGCTTGAAATTCCAAATCCAACGGCACAGGGGATATCCCTGATTTCTTTAACGAGTTTTATCATTTCGATTACATCATCGCCAATCTGGTCACGCATACCCGTTACCCCGAGTGACGAAACACAGTACAGGAACCCGCCGGCATCCCCGGCAATCATGCGTATCCTTTCATGTGATGTCGGAGAAATCATGTGGATAAGCTCAACACCGTATTTACGGCAGTAAGGGAGAAATTCATCCCTCTCCTCGTATGGGACATCAGGAACAATAATTGCGCAAACCCCGGTTTCCGAGCAGTTTTTCATAAATTTCTCCGGCCCGCAGGAAAAGACAGGGTTCGCATATGTCATAAAGGCAATCGGGACATCGCATGTAAGCCGTACCCGGCGCAGCATTTCAAATATTCTATCGGTTGTTGTGCCCGAAGAAAGAGCGCGTATATTCGCCTGCTGGATAACAGGCCCTTCCGCAACCGGATCTGAAAACGGAATGCCAAGTTCGATTAGATCGGCGCCCGCTTCGGCCATCCCGGTAATAAGCCTCTCTGTTATTTCGAGGGACGGATCGCCTGCAGTGATAAACGGTATAAAAGCTTTTCCGTCTTTAAAAACCCGTTTAAAATCAGTCATGAATGCGCACCCCCCTGTATCTTGCTATTGCCGCTACATCTTTGTCCCCGCGCCCCGACAGGTTTATAACGATAATTTTGTCATTGTCCAACTTTGGAGCTAGCTTTATCGCATACGCAACGGCATGCGCGCTTTCAACGGCGGGGATTATTCCTTCTACTTTTGACAGGTATTCAAATGCGTCAACCGCCTCATCATCTGTAACCGCGACATATTCCGCGCGCCCGACGTCTTTCAGGTACGAGTGTTCCGGCCCGACCCCCGGGTAACCGAGTCCAGCCGATATCGAATAAACGGGCGCGATCTGGCCGTATTCATCCTGGCAGAAATATGACTTCATCCCGTGAAAAATCCCCAATTTACCGACCATCATAGTAGCCGCTGTTTCAAAAGTATCAACGCCCTTTCCGGCCGCCTCACAGCCGATAAGGCGAACGGAGCGGTCTTCTATGAAATCGTAAAACAGCCCTATTGCGTTGCTTCCACCACCGATACATGCCAACAGAACGTCGGGAAGCCTGCCTTCCAATTCTATTATCTGCTTTTTAACTTCCCTGCCTATTATGCTTTGATAATCGCGCACAATGGTCGGGAACGGATGCGGTCCCATAACCGAGCCAATTACATAATGCGTAGTGTCGATGCAGCGCGTCCATTCGCGGAGCGTTTCATTAACGGCATCCTTCAGCGTCTTTGTTCCCGAATCAACAGGATGAACCCTGGCGCCCAAAAGCTCCATGCGGTATACGTTCAAAGCTTGCCTTTCGGTGTCTTCCCTTCCCATGTATATGTCACATTCAAGCCCAAGCAGCGCTGCCGCAGTAGCGGTCGCAACCCCGTGCTGCCCGGCCCCGGTTTCGGCAATAACTCTTTTTTTACCCATATACTTCGCAAGCAGCGTCTGCCCGAGTACATTGTTAATCTTGTGTGAACCGGTATGATTAAGATCCTCGCGCTTCAGGTAAATTTTCGCTCCTCCGAGGTCGGTGGTCATTTTTTCGGCATAATACAGCAAAGAAGGCCGGCCTGCGTAGTTTTTCAGCAAATAATCAAGCTCAGCCTGAAAGCAGGGATCATTCTGCGAACTGATATATGCCTGTTCCAGTTCTATAAGGGCCTTCATCAGTGTCTCGGGAACATATTGCCCCCCGTGGACGCCAAACCTTCCTGTTGGCATAAAAACATCACATCCTTTATATAAATAAAAAAACTTCTGCCCCGAACAGGGACAAAAGTTTAACTTCTGCGGTGCCACCCACATTGGCGGTAAAAACCGCCCGCTCGTTTCGTATACTGACATATACTCCCTTCTGGTAACGGCAAGGATCCCGTCGGCGCCTACTGTAATTTCGGGCCGCCCTCGCAAGCCCATTCGGAATACCATTTATAACCGCGCTCTCACCATCCGCGGCTCTCTGAGTATAAAAGGGTATTCTTACTATTCTTGCTCATTGGTTTATCTTATTTAAGTCTGATAATAGCACGGATGATATAATCTGTCAACAAAATGCTGAGTATTCCGGTTATACCGCCGCTAATGCTCATACGCACAATAGCATTCCAGAACGTTTAACAGCTGAAAAATTAATTGCTAAACTGGAACAATCAGACGTTTACAATAACATTTTATATAAATTATTAAAAAAATAGCATTATAAGCCAGGCGCAAAAAAAGGTGAATTGTAAAGTTTAAGTCTGTTGGACAAAGTAAAGTCTGTTTGTCAAAGTAATATCTACAAAAAAGAAGTTTGAATTAATAGCTTTTTCACGAATGACACTGTAAAATCTGTATGACAAGACTTAAAATTGTCACGAGACGAAAAAAAGAGCATGGCAAAGCTGAACCTTCTAATTTTACTTCACATGTGATAGACTAAAATCAGGTGGCTCAAACA
>LFRV01000111.1 GCA_001512485.1 Clostridiales bacterium DTU069
CCTCCATGACGGAATAAAACCCCATCAACAGTTCTGTTCAAAACTTCCGGATACTTTTCAGTCAGCCATGCGGGAGGTGTTGCTGTGGGCGTGCAAAAGATAACTTTCATTCCTGTTTCTTCTGCCGCTTTTAAGAACCGATCAAAAAACTCAAAGGTATAATTACCTTCAGTGGGCTCAAAGCGGCTCCAGGCAAATTCTGCAATACGAATGACCTCTATACCGATGTCAATCATACGTTTCAGATCTTCCTTCCACAGCCTCTCAGGCCAATGTTCAGGATAATAACAAGTACCAAGTGTAATTTTATTTGTTTTTAAGTTTTTTTTCATAGTATAACCTCCCAGTGCAGTACTCCAGTGCGAATATATTTAATTGTATATTATCAAATTTCAGACAATCCGGCAATATATACAGGCATGCGTGACGGTGTCAAATTGTTGTGGAGTTTTTGCTTGACAACCTCCTGTTGTTATCCAACCAAACTCCTTAACCGGCCATAAGATCTAATTAGTATCTGTGTTGGACTATTAGTGGGTAGATTGTATTGTTCTTTCTCGAATATACTCCAATCCAAGTAGCCATCAATTGCCTCTCTTATCCGTTCCTGGGCATATTCTTTAAAAATACTTCGTTCCTTCTCCTGTTTAGTCCTTTTGAAATCTTTTGCTGTTACAACACAACCATTCCGAGTATAAACTCTTAATTCTGCCATCTTGTGCAAGCCCTCATCACTCCAGCCCATTGGATTTCTGCTTAATCTCTCAGAATATACATGGCTTACTA
>LFRV01000106.1 GCA_001512485.1 Clostridiales bacterium DTU069
GGAATATATGTTATAGGAAGGGTAGTCTGCTTCCGCGATCCTGCCTGCTCAAAAAAATATCCTGATCGTGCCGTGAAGCACGTAAAAGGCGGGCTGTGGAAAGAAGACAGGAAGAATGCCGAAATTACATGGCTTGACCCCTGTGATAAGAGGAACTGGTCTTATATAATAGATATTGCAAAAGAAGCGGCAGAAAAGGGATTTGATGAAATACAGTTCGATTATGTGCGTTTTCCGGACGGGAAAACAAGCGAGATGGTTTTCAGCGCGAAAGACTTTGTCAAGTATGAAGTAATAAATGAATTCCTTTCGGCCGCAAGGAAGGAAATGCCCAATGTTATCCTTTCGGCGGATATCTTCGGGATTGTGTGCGTCAGCCCGGAAGATACCGAGGGCATCGGGCAGTACCTCGAGCTCATAGGAAGGGAACTGGATTATATATCTCCGATGGCGTATCCTTCGTTGTACGCGAGAGGCCAGATTGTAAATAAGATTGAATTTCCGAACCCTGATCTTGAACCGTACAATGTAGTGTACAA
>LFRV01000069.1 GCA_001512485.1 Clostridiales bacterium DTU069
CCACACAAAAAGTGTTTGTTGTGGTATAATAGCCATTGTGAAACCTCCTCTTTGTTTAGTGTGTTATGGGTTTCTTTTCAATTATCATTATACACTACCGTAGAGCGGGTTTCACGCTTTTTCATGCCTTTTTACAACTTGGGTGTGATTTCTTAAAATATCTCCTTAAACATCTCTCAAAACCGCATTTCATCTCTCGTTTTTGGGTTAAAGTTATTTTTCTGCATCCTTATTATTAAGTATTATCGCTTATTTCAGAACTTCGCAATTTACTCATTACATATTTTCATAGTATATTTAATTATAATTTACTAAATTATTATACTTCTTTCTTGCATTCTAGAAGATACGCATACTATTAACAAACCACATATTTTAAGTATAATTAACATTTTATTCACACTTGTAACCTCATAAATTTTAGAGAAAATCCTCAATATATAATACTCACAAGAAACAGATTCTGTTTAGTTATACGTTGTGCTGAACAGAAAATAAGTTGCTGTCGAAGCGGAATGTAAAGAGATTGGATTGTTGATAAAATTTGTATATAGAATGTTTTTAAAATGAAAAAATATAATTTCTTTTTCAGACTCGTGTAATAATTGTAATAATAAAAATAAAAATCAAAATAGAAAACACGTTCGGCAATTACTCATTTTGATATAATCTTGCATGCTAGCCGAATATCTGTTTCAATTCATACTCACCTCATTTTTACATCATCTTATGTGCAAAACAACTTTATATAAAGAAATAACAGACTATCAGATGCTTCATCGGCGAAGTTAACAAACAGCCAAAGCAGAGCTGCATACCTGCAGGAACGCGGCAACAATGTCTCGACCCACGAAGCAGGAGCCACGGCAATTATTGCTCAGACATTTTTCAGGTATCCTTTTTTAACCGCATCCTCGATAATTTGTTTCGCATAATCCCACAATTTATCCGAACCGTCCTTCATAAGCCGGTTGCGCTCAATAACCTGCGCCACCGATATCCCATGTTTCTTCCATGACAAACCGTCGGCGGTATAATTCAGCATGACGGGCTGCAGGCGGTCAAGGGCTGCCGCGAATTTTGCTTCCGCGGTTTCCATTTTCTCAAATTCTTCCCACAGCTCAAACATTTCATCACGCTGATCATCCGGCAGAAGCGAAAAAATCCTGTTCGCGCATTTTTCTTCCCTTTCTCTTTTGTCAATCTTTGCTTTTTCGTCATAGCAGTAAGTGTCGCCCGCGTCAATCTCCACAAGGTCGTGAATTAATACCATTTTAATTACTTTCAGCAAATCCACTTTTTCATTTGTGTGCTCGTTAAGCAGCATAGCCATCAAAGCAAGGTGCCACGAGTGCTCGGCATCATTTTCATACCTCGATTTATCCGAAATCAGCGACTGCCTGTATACAGTTTTTAATTTGTCAATTTCGATAATAAATGATATCTGTTTTTTTAACCTGTCCATTTAAACTCCTGTACCACGTCAGACTAATTTTTCCATCAGTTGTATGCTCCTTTGTACAAAGGCCGTCATCGCTTCAGGGTCAAGCGGTTTATGAGTTAACATCGCAAGATCGTAAATCTGCCTTACTAGGAGCTTTATATCTTCCTCTTTTTCACTGTTATCGATATTCTGAACCAAAGCGTTTACCAGCTTGTGATTTCGGTTTACCAACAGTGTTTCTTCATTCGGGAACATACCGCTCATGTCTTTACCTCCGAACATACGGCTCATTTCCTGCATTCTTCTCGAATGTTCATCAAGCAGTATCATGGCCGGTGTGGACTCTGACTTCAGTTTCTCCGCCTTAACCTTTAAATCCTTGTTGCCCAAGACATCTTTAAATAAATTTTCAATCTTTTCGTTTATATTCTTAGCTTCTTTTTCATCTTCATCTTTTGCTTCTTCCTTAAGATTTGAAGTTATTTCGGCATCTATGCGCATAAATTTAAGTTCGGTATTCCTGGACTCGAGAAAACTTATGAAATGGTTGTCGATAAGGGTATTAAGAACCACGGCCTCCATTTCGTTTTCCTTAAACATATTAATGTACTGTGCCTGCTGGTTAACGTCATTTACATAATAAACGGTGTTCTTGTTCTTTTCTTTATTCCTGTCAAGATATTCGTTAAGTGTTACATACTCATCGTTTATTGTTTTAAATATAATTATATCCTTAACCCTGTCATAGAATTTTTCTTCCCGTATGCAGCCGTATTTAATAAACGGGTTGATATCATCCCAGTATTTTGTGTAATTGTCCTTTTCCTTTTTATACAAAAGGGTCAGTTTATCGGCCACTTTTTTTGTAATATGCTTTGAAATCATTTGCACATAACCTTCGTTCTGAAGGAAGCTGCGCGACACGTTAAGTGGGAGATCCGGACAATCCAGCATCCCCTTAAGCAGCAGCAGGAATTCGGGTATTACTTCCTTAATATTATCAGCCACAAACACCTGGTTGTAATACAACTTTATTTTACCCTCCAAAGTGTCAAACTCGTGCTTGAGTTTTGGAAAGTATATAATACCCTGCATCCTGAAAGGATATTCCATATTCAGATGTATCCAGAACAGCGGATCCTGAAACTCAAAAAAGGTATCCCTGTAAAACTTCTTATATTCTTCATCTGTGCAGTCTTTCGGATTCTTTTTCCATAACGGGTTTGTATCATTCAACGGTTCAATTTTCTCATCCGGTTTTGCCGGTTTTTCATTTTCATCAACAAGATAAAGCTCATATGGCAGGAACGCGAAATATTTTTTAAGTATTTCACGCATTTTGAAGGCTTCCGTATATTCAATGTTTTCTTCATCCATGAAAAGCGTTACGGTAGTACCAACTTCGGTACGATCGGAAACGTCCATTTCATATTCCGAGTCTCCTTCGCTTTCCCAGCTTACAGCCTGTGCGCCCTCTTGATATGATAATGTGTCTATCCTTACTTTTTCGGCTACCATGAAAGCGGAATAGAAACCAAGGCCGAAATGCCCTATTATCTGCTGATCAGCAGCCTTATCCTTGTATTTTTCAAGAAAATCCTTAGCCCCGGAAATAGCAATCTGATTAATGTATTTTTTTACTTCATCAGCTGTCATGCCAATTCCGTTGTCTATTACTTTGATTGTCTTTTTCTCTTTGTTAACCGATACCGTAATTTTAAACTTGTGTCCGTCGGGTAAGGTGGTTTCTCCCATATCGGCAAGCTTTTTCAGTTTGCTTATAGCGTCAGCGGAATTGGATACAAGCTCTCTAATAAAAATATCTTTCTCAGAATACAGCCATTTTTTGATTATAGGAAATATGTTTTCGGTTTGAATGGATATATTTCCTTTCTCTTTTGCCATATATGCAAACCTCCTATATATTCAGCCCTGTTATCCGAATTTTAATGGAAAAAGCCAGGCTTATGCTTATTTATTCACCGTTCAACTAAAAAAGCAACAAGAAGGACTTATTGCTTTTAATGTATGCAAATGCATATGCTTCTTATCTGTTACCTGCCTTTAATTATCATAACGGTATCAGTACAGGTTGTCAATACTTATTTAGCACTCTCACTTTTAGAGTGCTAATCAGATTATTGCCTGAACTATTGTACAATAGTTCTTCAGAACAAGCTCTAACCCAGCGGGTGGTTAACGAGCCGAGGCATTGCTGCCGCGTTCCGGTTGGTACGCGGCACTGGTTCGGGTGCTTTCGGTGACGACGGGCGACATGCGTTTTACATGTTCTTTATTTCGTTTATCAGTTCTTCAACAATTTTTTCTTCGCTGATTTTCCGTACGATTTTCCCCTTTTTAAACAGCAGGGCGCAGCCGTCTCCTCCAGCGATTCCTATATCCGCTTCCCTCGCTTCACCGGGGCCGTTAACCTCGCAGCCCATAACCGCGATTTTTATTGGTTTTTCAATACCTTCCAGCGCTTTTTCCACCTGTTCGGCGACAGAGACCAAATCGATCCTTGTGCGCCCGCAGGTCGGGCATGAAACGAACTCGATGCCGTAGCGGTATAAACCGAGCGATTTAAGTATTTCTTTTCCCGCTCTTACTTCCTCGGTCGGATCCGCTGTTAACGACACCCTGACTGTGTCCCCTATGCCCTTTGACAGTAAAGCTCCTATCCCTACAGCGGATTTTATTGTTCCGCCGTATAGTGTTCCGGCCTCTGTAACACCGATATGCAGCGGGTATTCCGATTTTTCCGACATTAATTCGTATGCGGCTATCATCAGCGGAACATTTGACGATTTGATTGATACAACTATATCGTAAAAATCCATATCCTCAAGAATCTTGATATGTCTTTCAGCGCTTTCCACGAGCGCCTCCGGCGTTATCCCGCCGTATTTCTCGACAAGCTGTTTTTCAAGCGACCCCGCGTTAACTCCGACTCTGATGGGTATTCCTCTTCCCCTTGCACAGGATACGACGCTCCTGACTCTTTCCTCCGAGCCGATATTACCCGGATTTATGCGAATCTTATCCGCGCCCATCTCAATTGCTTTTATCGCTATCCTGTAATCAAAGTGAACATCGGCTACGAGCGGAATTGATATGCTTTTTTTTATTTCCTTAATTGACAATGCCGCGTCGATATCCGGAACCGCGACTCTTATTATATCGCATCCTTCTTTTTCAAGCGCATGGATTTGCGATATCGTCGCGTTTATATCCCTGGTGTTCGTATTTGTCATTGACTGTATCGAAATCGGCGCGCCCCCTCCAATGTAAAGGTTGCCGACCTTCACTTTTCTTGTATTTCTATTTTTACGACGGTTAATTTCACTCACCTTCATCACCCTAATATACTTCCTGCGTCCGAACAATGTCCCGTAAAATAATTCCCAGTGGGTGGTTCGGGCATCTTTTACCTTGTAATAAGCCTCGGTATATCGTTGACAAGAGTTGCTATCAAAAGCAGCATGAGAAGGAAGAAACCAACCATTGAAATCCATGCTTCTTTTTCCGGATCGAGGGGTTTTCTGCGAATTTTTTCGATTAATATTACAACAAGCTTCCCGCCATCCAGCGCAGGAAACGGCAGCAAATTCATTACACCGAGGTTAAGGCTTAAAAACGCTGTTATTTGCAGCAGGTACAGGAGTTTCTCGGTAAATCCGGTACCCATATCCACAACATCGCCTATATACGCTACAATTCCAACCGGTCCCGATATATCACGGAAAGTCGCTTTACCTGTAAACAGCCATCCCAGTGTATAAAAAACCGAGCGGATAGTTGATATCGAGTTGTTGATCCCGCTTGCTATCGAACCGAAAAAATCTCCTTTCTTATATTCAAACCATACGCCGAGGTCATAAAACGTTTGTGTAGCATACGGGACGACATCATGTATTTCTATAATATCGCCGTTTCTATCAATCGTAATATTCACGGGCTTATCCTTCGTTTTCTGAAGGTAAACCGACAAATCGCTTCTTTCGGCTATTTCCACATCATCAACTTTTTTAAGAATATCTCCCGGAATCAAGCCGGCCTTTTCCGCGGGAGACCCTTTTTCAACCCTCTGGATTACATTACTGCCTTTTCCTTCGGGGTTTTCAACAACTATACCAATAAGATATATAGGTGTTGTTTTTTTCGGGGTTACGAATGTCCGTATAATTCCCTTTTCACCTTCACGCCGGTATGCTATCTCCGTGGGGCTTCCATCGGAAACATACAGCAGAACCGACAAATCGTTCGGATGGAATATATGCTTGCCGTCAAACGATACTATTTTGTCTCCTGCTTTTATTCCCGCATTCGCCAATGGAGAATCGTCGTCCAGTTTAGCAATTGAACGTGTGTTATAGCCCATTGAAAAAGAGATAACCGTCATAATTATTACAGCGATAAGTATATTCATTAAAGCCCCGGAAGCGATAATTACGGCTCTTTTCCACGCGGGCTTTTTGCTGAAAGCACGCTCATCGTCGGAAGCTTCTTCTTCGCCTTCCATTTTTACAAACCCGCCCATTGGGATAGCTCTTATCGAATATTTCGTTTCTCCCTTTTGCCATGAATAAATCTTCGGACCCATGAAAATCGAAAATTCCTGGACTTTCACACCTGCTTTACGGGCAGCAATAAAATGGCCAACTTCATGTACAAGTATCAAAAAACTTAATGCTATAACAGCCAACAATATATTCATACAAATATCTACTCCTGTTCTATTTCACGATAATCGTTGTTTTCCCGAATTATGCGCGTGTATCGGCAGTGGACCTCTGTGAATGCAAGCGCATTGCTTCTTCCCTTGCCCATCCGTCAACTTCTATTATATCATCCAATGCCGGATCTACAATTACTTTATGATTTTCCATAACATTTTCTATAATGTCCATAATATCCGTAAACGTAATCTTTCCCTGCAGAAACAATGACACGGCAATTTCGTTCGCGGCGTTCATTGCCGCAGGCATGCTTCCTCCTATTTCCGCCGCCTTATATGCAAAACTTAAGCATCTGAACACTTTAAAGTCAGGTTTCTCAAACGTAAAAGATCCAATTTTGCAAAAATCTACTCTCTCAATCGTGTTTTTAACGCGGCACGGCCATGTAAGCGCATATTGGATAGGAATTCTCATATCCGGAATTCCCATTTGAGCAATTATTGATCCGTCGACAAATGATATCATTGAATGTATTATGCTCTGAGGGTGAATTAATACCTCAATTTTGGACAAATCAACATCAAACAACCATTTCGCTTCAATAACCTCAAGGCCTTTATTCATCATTGTAGCCGAATCTATCGTGATTTTGTTTCCCATATTCCAATTAGGATGCTTCAAAGCCTGTTCGATAGTTACCTTTTCGAGCTGATCGGCTGTAAAACCGCGAAACGGTCCGCCTGAAGCGGTCAATATCAATTTTTCAATATCCTGCTTCCTGTTTCCGGCCATGCTTTGGAATAAAGCGGAATGTTCGCTGTCAACCGGCATTATTGTTATGTTTTTGGCTTTAGCGGCGTCAACCACAAGCTTTCCCGCGGTTACAAGCGTCTCTTTATTTGCAAGAGCAATATTTTTGCCCGATTCGATGGCTTTCATTGTCGGGACAAGACCCGCAATCCCTACAACAGAAGTCAAAACGGTATCCGCTCCGGGAAACATGGCAAGCTCAATCATGCCTTCCAACCCATATACCACTTTTACCGCGGTATCGCTTAAACGCTGTTTTAAATCTCTGCCTTTTTCCGGGTCCATAACAGCAACAATTAACGGTCTGTATTTCCTTGCCTGTTCTTCAAGAGCCGTTATATTGCTTCCTGCTGCAAGACCAACAATATTAATATTTAGACGCTCGCAGACATCCAGCGCCTGAGTGCCTATTGAGCCTGTCGACCCGATAATAATCAGATTTTTAACCATACTGTACCCCAAATAATAATAGTTGCATTTTACCCTGACCACGGAGCAAAAATCTCATATAAAAAACTGCAGATAGAAATAAATTGCCGGCGCAACAAACAGCAAGCTGTCAATTCTATCCAGCAGCCCACCGTGTCCAGGCATAATATTCCCAAAATCCTTTATCCCTACGCGCCTTTTTATTGCTGAAGCAGCCCAGTCGCCAATCTGTGCGATCACGCCGCATAAAAGACCTATTAATATGTAATGGTAAGCCGGTATTTTTATTCCGGCATAAAGATATACATAAAAATATCCGAAAGCCGTCGTGCAAACTATGCTTCCAACAACTCCTCCTATCGCTCCGGCAACCGTTTTATTCGGGCTTACCTCGGGAAGAAGTTTCTTTTTGCCAAACAGCTTTCCTGTAAAATAGGCAAATATATCGGTTGAGAACGTGCCTACAAAAATGATCCATACAAGTTCAAAACCGTTATCCATACACCTTACGAGAAATACAAACGATAGAAGAAACGGAACATAAATTATACCCAAAAGTGTTACGGCAATATCATCAAGAGTAAAATTCCTTTTATTGAAAATTAACTGCATCATTAAATAGAAAACAACTATGTAGATAATTAAAAAGACGATATTTCTCTGGAATATCGCCCTTGACAATACCCCTAATGCCGTTTCTATCAAATCCGATTCATACGAATAAGAAATGATATACAACAAAAACATTATACAGGAAAAAAAGCCCACTATCCTTACAGGATAAAATTCCATCTTCCTGACAGACTGATAAAATTCATACAGCGCTATTAAAGACACTGCAAAAACTGTAATTCCCATTACAAAAGGCGGCTGCATCATAATAAATATCAGCGCAATAATCGCAAGCACCGCGCTTATTATTCTTTTTCTCATTAATATCTCTTAATACCTCCAATAACCGGAAATTTGCAAAATATTCACTTCACCCCGCCGAAACGACGGCTGCGGTTCTGATACTCCAATATCGCGTCATGAAAATGCTTTTTTTTAAAATCCGGCCAAAGCACAGGCGTAAAATAAAACTCGGTATAGGCGCACTGCCAGATAAGGAAATTACTCAACCGCATCTCTCCGCTGGTTCTTATCAGTAAATCGGGATCGGGTATTTCTTCGGTCAGTAGCTTTCTGCCAAAAACATTGTCGGTAATCATATTTTTTTCGATTACGCCGTTTTCAACATCGTCCACTATTTTTTTTACGGCTTGAACTATATCTTGTCTGCCGCCGTAATTCAAAGCGATTATCAAATTCATCCTCTTTTTGTCTATAGTCCTTTGTTCAACTTTTTGTATCTGTTGAACAATTTCTTCGGAAAGGCCTTGCCTGCTTCCAATAATCCGCACCCGGACATCTTTGTCGCTTGTTTCATTTTCAGCGTTTTTCAGATATTCAAGGTAAAGACGCATTAACTCGTCTACTTCTTCTTTCGGTCTCGACCAGTTCTCGCTTGAAAATGCAAACACAGTGAGATACTTTACCCCTATATCATAAGCCTCTTCTACAATTTCCCTGACGGCCTTTGCTCCTTCACGGTGGCCTACGCTTCTTGACAGGCCGCGTTTTTCTGCCCATCTGCCGTTCCCGTCCATAATTATCGCAATATGCGCGGGTATTTTATTCAAATCAAATGTTCTTTTCTTTTTTGAAGCAGCCATATTATCTCCTTATATGCTTTTTATACAGGGATCCATCATCTGCCCTGTTCATAGGAGTGTAAAAATTTCTTATATAGTATATCAAAAAATAAATAGGCGGTCTATGAAAAAAAAGACCTGTCGCATAAAAGGACAGATCTTTTTTCTTCATACATAGAATTATTACAAAGAAATATTATATAAGCTACTGTATATTTATTCTTTTTCCTTTAAGTTTTGATGGTTCCGCCTTTGGAACTGTTATTGACAATATGCCGTCTTTATATTCTGCTGATGCCTGTTCCGTCTTTACTTCCATCGGCAGCGGTATTGTTCTTGAAAAGCTTCCATAATACCTTTCGGTCCTGTATATGTTCTCATCCTTATATTCCTTGTCTCTTTTTGACTGTCCCGATAATCTTATGGAATCCTCATCGATGTACACCTCCAAATCTTCTTTTGATATTCCCGGTATCTCCGCTTTTACTATTACATCTTTTTCGGTTTGATAAACATCGGCTCTGAGAGAGTTCATCCCTCCAAAAAACCTGAACGGTGAAAAGTCAAAAAAATTGCTTACGTCTTTGCTGAAATTATCCATTTCTCTGAACGGATTCCAAGGTATCAGACTCATATAACCACACTCCCATAAATTTATTCAAGTTTATCCTTTCCTGCTAATGTTATTTTATTCATACCGTAAACGTATATACTTCGTTTGCAAACATAATTTTATCCCCGTTTTTTATCATTGTTTCGGTATTGCATACTATTCTTTCGTCGTTTACAAACGTACCGTTTACCGAATTTAGGTCTATTATGTAATACTCTTCGCCCTTTTTTACTATCTCGGCGTGAATTTTACCAACAGCCCTGTTATCGATAACATAGTCTACGCTTCCTTGAAGCCGCCCTATAAGAATAGAGTTTTTATCAATAATTATTTTATTCATCGGGTTTGAAAGGCTTTGAAGAAAAGGAACGTTTCCTGTTCTTTTCCCGAGTATCACGGTATTGAAGCAGCCGGAATTGTCAATTTCGGAACGATAGAGTCTGCCGGTCTTTTCGTTTGCGATGTATTTTTTCATTGGTTTTTCAGGCATTTCACAGCCTGTTTTGCTGTCGTTTTGTGCCATAGTTGCTGCAGACTCGTTGTCCGAAAGCCTGTTTTGTTTGAAACCCGATATTTTTGGAACTATTTTTATCGACTGGTTTACGTAACGTTTATTATTTGATGACTTGTCTGATGTGTTTTGTATTTTCTTATCTTTCGAAAACAATCTCGTAACCGCAAAGTAATTTACTGCCGCGGTGACAAGAACTATACCTAAAAACTTGCTGACGGCATCATCGTTCTTTCCAAATGCAAAGCTCAATATCAATACCGCAGCCATAATCGCATTCAAAAACGCCGTAATCAGGTATGAAGACAACGGGTATTTAAGCTCTATGGCGGTACGACGGTTTGTATCCGGCGTTTTTATTCTGTCGTTTCTTTCTTTTACGGCATATTGCGACTGTCTGAAAACTGTTTCCTCTTTAACGGGCTTCATGACAGGCTCCTCCTTTTTGCCTGTTTCGTCTGTAATAATTGTCTTAGCCAGTATTTCAGCGTTGAATGTTTCAAGCTTCAGAACATCCAGAAGCCTTTTAAGCAGATTTCCCGAAGATTCGTCCATAAGATTTATATCATCAATTATCAACTTTTTTAAAAATTGCCTGAAACTGTCCGGTTCACTTTCGCATGCCGGAATGGGAATATACAAAAAATATAGCTTCATCGTCAGCGGGTCACAAAATATATAAGATTTATCGAATACCGCAAACGAAATATCAAGTAAAAAATCTTTCAGTTCATTGGGCAGCCTGGCAAACTGCATAACAATATATTCAAACTCTTCAGCATTAATTCTCCTGTGTTTCAAAACACGTTCGATTGGTATTTTGGATGTGATTTCATAATAAAGCCTTAGTTCTTCATTAAATCTCTGAACGGTAAGCGGGATCAATGGCTCGATATTATTTCTCTCCAGCATTTCCAACTGGTAGTGTTTTATTTCACTGTAAACTGGGACAGACACGACCAGATAACTCTTCTCTCCGTCAAACATATACTCTTTTTTTAGTTTGCCAAGTCCATTCATTCTCAAATTCCTCCATTCAATCAGGCTAAAAGCGTAAAAAAGGAACCGCTAACGCAGAAGACACCGTATTATGAAAGCAACCGCAATGCACGGTGCCAATGGAACAACCGCATCTTTAAACTTACACATTTTTATTGATAGAATAACTCCTAAAACTGATGAAAGTAAGAATGTTAAAAACAAAAAGCCGAGTATTTCTTGAACCGACAGCATCATAACAGAAGAGCCAAGCAGCAGCGCATCTCCCGTTCCGATTATTCCCCTGCCCGCCAAACTCACGGCTAACAATAGCACTGTTATTACAACCGCCGCAATTAAAGCGGCAATATCCCATAGATAAATCACCGAATATATTAAAGCCAAACTTATCATGCCGGCACAGACAGAAAGCGGAATTTCGTTTGTCCGTATATCGTATATCGCCGCAGCGATAAGGAATACAAACGCATATGATCTTTGAACAACCCTTGACTTCAATGGCACCAATGAAACTAAAAGCGTATACGAAAGTATCAGCGCAATAAATAATATAATCTGTATAACAGCGGTTTTACCCGTCATTTTCAGTGTCTTCTTTTCCATTAGCATATTCTCCGTATTTTTGTTCGTAATATAGTTCAATACCAAACCCGGAACAATATTTTGAGCATTCCTCAAACGCTTCGTGGAATGCTTCGGGCAAGCTGCTGTTTTCCGGAACAATTACATATACCACCCTTTTTAAAACGGTATTTTTCGGCGTTATATCAATAACAAAACCGTTTTTTTCTCCCCCGCTGAAATTATGTAGCTTATCGATAAGGTTTTTTATTTTTCCGATAATTACGTTTTTTGTCTTGTAACTGCTTAAGAAAGGATTAAGGGATATCATTGAATATATTTTTTCTATTTCGTTACCATGCCCATATTTAACGGCGTCGACAACCGGGAAAAAATGCGGGGTGACCTTTCCGTTCTCCCCAAACGGTTTTATCAATTCCGCGGCAAACCGCTTTTCTATTTCGATGCCGCGGTTCATATGCTGAATTCTTGGATCTGTATTTATATCATTATTCCATAAACTCTCGTCGTCCGTATCTTCATGCGTTCGGATCCTGTCCGAACCCGATGTCCACGCAAGCACGCATGAGCGGTTTCTAAGGCGCACTTCCGGCACTATCGCAAAACCGGTCACCGGTTTTACCGTATACTCTACCACGAGATCTATCGTCTGTTTATCGTCAAGGAACGACGAACGTGAAAAATCCAATCCGTTAATGCCGCCTTTTATTCCGAGGTTCTTTTCCAAATCACTTACCGTTATTGAAAGAGAATTTGACAGTTTTTCCTTCATTATGCTTTTTGAAACAATAGAAAACAATTCGGTTTTTGACCCGCTAAACAATTTGTCTGACAGCGCAAGCGCAATAATCCGCAGCTCTCCCATCGGATCCGTAAGTACTTTCTCAATCTGAGCTGACAAATCATCGTAAGAATTGCCGATATTCTGAATATTATCGACTAAGCCGATTAATGCATTGATATCGTTTTCCTGTCCGGTAAACGATATATCCCCCGTAATGCTTTGAATGGTCCCGTAAAAGGTGTTTATAACGTTTTGCTGTTTGAAAAACTCATTTTTTGCATTTTCAATATCGTCGATTATTTCGTCATGTCCTTCCTGCAGCCCCAATACGGTATAAAGGTAACTATACTGCGACAAATCTGCGGCAACCTGGTTCAATGCATACTGTACACGATCATATGTACCGGCAATACGAATTATTGACAGTATTGAAATAAACACGATGATAATAACCGGAAGGATTACCGCTGCTTCCACTGTCGCGCTTCCGCGGCTTGCTTTCAATGCTTTGACGGTATTTATAGTTCCGGCGTTACAGCGCTTTTGATTATGGAAACTAAGATTTTTCAATACCCGTACCCCCACTGTATCTTAATTTGCCCTTCGTCTTTATTGACAGAAATTCCGGGTACAAAAAAATATTTAAACGAAATATCGGCTTCAACCAATAAAAACGTGTTGTAATTGGACAGAATAAAATCCGGGTTATTAAGTGTCTTCTGCATATTTAGCTGCATAAGATCGGCAATTCTTAAAAGTTTGATTTTCTGCGGCACGACAAACAGCAGCAGCCTTAAATAGTCCAGATAATCAAACGATACAACCGATCCAAGCACTTGTTCTTTCACGCCGGCATCCCTGATTTTGCTGCCAAGCTCATCCGCCTTGTCGGCCAGCAATCCGCCGCTGTGGTTAATAATGTCGTCCAGTTCTACTTTAAGCCGGTTTACAAAGTTCTTATACGCATTACATTCGAATAGAAAATCAACAATCTTTTTAGTTAAGCTTTTCTTATATTCTTCTAATTTCAATACTGACCAGTTTACGACCTCCGATTTAACCGATTCGAAATGATCTCTTACGGTTTTGATTATCCACTCTTTTAAAGCCTGCATGTCGCCGAAATCACCGGGTACATTAATGCCTGAAATATCCGGCTCTGTTTTTCGGCCATCACCTTTATCCGGTTCCGTGAACATTTGCTCAACAGGCAGAAACGCTTCATTTACCGCACCGTATACAAGGTTCTCAACAGCGGTTCTTAACGCGTCTTCTCCTTTGTCGATAAGCTCGTTCTTTGTTTGTTTAAGCCAATCGGACGACTCATTTATTATTTCTTCCGCAATGTTAGAAAATATGGATTTCAGATCGAGCTTCCACGTGTTTTTCGTTTTATATACGGGCACAGGTTCATCTTTATTTATTCCTTTAACGTCAAGCCATGATTCGCCTGCCGCCCAGCCAATGAGAATTAAATTTTTAACGATAGGTACGCCAAAAGCCGACCATCCGGCAATAATATTCGCGGCTGTCAGCGCAGCGGCTGTTTTTTCGGTATCGGTATATATGTGGATTAAATTCAGTCCCATGCGTATTCCAAATATCGAGGACCTTGCGAGTAGTATATTTGTTTTCTCTTTTTTCGCGCCGAATATTATGTATTCAACTTCGCCTTTTTCATAAAAGCTTTCTTTAGGGAATCCTGCAGCACTTATGCCTGTTGTTTTCGCGGTTTCGATATTTGCGTTTTTGAACGCACTCACAATGTACTCATTTACATACAGCGATTTTACCAGCTCGTCGCCCGCCGAGGCCAATAGTTTTCCTATTCTTGACGCCAAATTTCCGTTTTCGTTTAATGCGCTTCCGTATTTCTCTTCGACATCTTTATTTTTGTTTTGCCCGTTTGCCGGCTGATAGTCATCTTCCGGCTCTTCACTTATATAATCGCTGTTTTTTACATTTATATATCTTCCATTCTTATCCCTGTATGACGGCAGTTTTTGAAATAATTCTTCGAGGCTCTTATCCGATAATCTTGTATCGTCACCGTTAAAATGATCCTCCTCTTTATTGTTTTCTTCTTCGTTTTTTCGTAGGTTTTGTTTCAGCTTTTTCTGGTAACCCTTATCCCTGCTGTTATCAACATAGATATCCTCGTTAAAAACCGTGTTGCACCACTTATTAAATTCATTTTTTTCTTTTTGGTTAACAGCGGGTTCCAATGAATATACGGGCTTTTTATATGAACCGGCGGCGGTCTGAAGCGGGCTTTGAACAGGTTCTGTTATATTCCTGATTTCAATGCCGAAGGTTTTTCTCTCAAAATTTATGCATTCATCCTCCATGCTGTTTTTTGTTTTCCGGATAAACGCATGCAGTTCATCAATGATTTGACTAATCCCGGATTTACATTCGTCTATTTTTGCTTTTGCCGCTTTAAGAACGACAAGGTTGTGGTCAATTTCAGTGCATATTTTATGTATAACATCCGGATCGGCATTTATAACGAGCTTATTTATTTCGGTTTTTATTCGCATCAGGAATGCATTGTCGGACTCCGCGGATTGCCTTTTTATTTCTTCTTCTATTTCAATCCTAATTTTTTCAGCAGCTTCGCACCCTTTTTCAATTTGATCCGCAAGTTCGACGGCCTTATTATGGTAATTAATAAATCTTGCGACAAAACTTCCAAGGGACGATACACTCAAATAAATCGCATCGGCATTGTCCTCAATTTTGCCCAATAAACCCATGCAGATACCGGCCTTATTTTTCAGCAAATCCTTTTCATTTCTGATGTATGATTTTTTAAGAGTTATTTCATTTTTTAATGCAGATATTCTATCACCCAATTCTTTTATGTAATCATCTATGCCTTCTTCTTCACTGGTTTCGCACCGGGCTATTTCCTTCTTAAGTTCCCGCACTTCGCTTTCAAGTCTTCTTATATCGTTTTGGGCATCATTTATATTCTCCGAAATATCTAACATTGAGTTCCAGTTGGTATCCAGTTCCGAACCCGGCTTTTCCAGCATTTGTATATCATTTGCATACTCCGATATTTTATGAAGTTGATCCATAATGTCTTCCGGCAGCTTCCCACCGTATGAAAAACCGCTGATTCGCTCGGTAAGCAGCAAATGGAGATAAACCTGTTCCTCACGAATTTTCTGCAGTTTTTTCTCCAGATCCATTTTTTTGTTTAGCACGCCCGACTGTGCCATGCATGTTTTTAATGCTTTCAATTTCTCAAGAAAATTACCGATTGCGGCGATCGGAGCCCGGTATTTCATAAACTGTGTTATCTGCTGCTCAAGAACATAATCTTCGGTCAGGTTGAAAAAAGGCGTTACCGTCACATTCTTAACCTGAAAACCGTATAGATCGACAAAACCGGGCAAATATGCATTATCCACCGAGAGGTTGTTTTCCAGAAGTTCAAGTATTAAAGCTTCCAATTCCTCCTGCCCGTAGCCTATTGACATAAAACCGTATTGTTCTTTAAGCGGAGCATGATACTGCGTAAGAGCGGACTGCACCGATAGCTGCATGGCGGCCTGGGCATGCCTTTTTGCAATTTTCAGCCGCGACGCGTCGACGATTATTCCCGTAAACGCAATCAGCGCGGATAATACTATACTCATAAAAACGGTAATACTGCCCTTTAACCTCATTTCAGGTCACCAATACCCTTTAAGTATGGAAATAATATTCTGTTTCTAATAGTTTGTTATCTTTTCAAGTGATTGAACAAGGGGTCCTAACAATCTTTCCACCCAGTCTTTTGCCTGTGTTTCATTATATATTTGAAACAAATAATCAACATTGTGGATGAATTCTTTAGGATCGTTCACTGTTGTTTCATAATGCGTTTCAAGTACGATTTCGTCCGGAAAACCAATGAATTGAAGCAGTTTCCCGCAAGGTGAAGGATAAACTGCCCAAGCGTGTATTTCTATTTTCTGAGTGATAACATAATTTGTAAACTCAACTTTGGTTTTTATTTCGTCTTTTGGTTTAATTATGCTTGATTTATGCAGCATTCGATTGATCTCGTTTTCCAAAGCGTTTTTTTTGGCGTCCGCGCCGGAAGAAATGTGCCAGTACAAACCTTCGCTTTTATAAGCGTCTTTGCCTGTTATTCCTTTTTCGGCAGTTATCCGGCTCATGTCATATCCCCAAAGCATAGCCCAATTTTGGATACTCTCACCCACTACGGCTTGAAATAAGGCTTGCTGGTAATACAGAAGACCAATTTGAATAATTATGACAACACATAATATAACAATAGGAAAAACAAGCACATACTCCACGGTTACTGCGCCTTTTGTCGCCGTACCCGCGTTACGTTTCTTATATCCGAACATTATTTGCCTCACGGAGCCGGAGATATTGTGAATGCCGATGCATCCAGTATGTTATCTAATATTGTTTTGACAAACGTAGTTATCTGATCCTTGAATATAAGAGCCAAACCGATTGCAATTGCGACCAATATAACTATCTCCACAGTATTCAGCCCTTTTGTGTCTTTAATAAACTTTCGGACTAATTTAGTTAACATACCTGCTTCTCCTTCCTGTTCTATTTCTAAAACCCTTTGGAAAACTGCATAATTGCAGGCGTAATAACAATAAGCAGAATGGCAAGAAACATCAGCATAAGCGGAAAAATCAATTTTGCCGATGCGGTTTCACCCATTTGTTTCGCTGCGTGCTTACGCATTTCCCAGGTTTCATAGGTCATTTTCTTCAGTTCTTCAATAAGCTGCCTTCCGCCGATTTTCGAACTGTGCATAATCATATTTGCGAATGACGATATTTCTTTAACTTTGCATCTTTCCGAGAAATCCTGCCATGCCTGGCTTTCTCCGAGACCTGACGCAAAATCATCAAGAACTGTCCCTAATTCTGCATACAGCGGGCGTTTTTGAATCGAATCCGAATATATCCGCTCCAACGCCTGCCTTAAGTGCATCCCGGCATTTATAAGCAGTGTAAGCTTGCTTATAAAAACCGGAAAATCCATCATAAACATGAGTTTCCTTTTTTTTGCCCGCTCATCAAGATTTCTGTCGGCCAGAAAGAATAAAACCGCTCCTGAAACGGGCACTAATATTAAAAACCAAATGCCGTAATTTGAAACCGCTCCGAAGAACGAAGCTATTACAATGCCTAAGAAAAAATAAAAGAACTTCTCCGCCCAGTGTATTTTCAAGTAATACTGCGCATATCTCGAGCCGTATACCATAACCACTCTCTGATGCAAAAATACATAATATGATCCCGCCGACGGTACGCCAATCTCGTCAAACAGCCACATCCCAAACGGTAAAAGGTTTCTATACGGGTACTGTTTTGCGTCAAGAAACTCTACTTCTTCTTTATATCTTTGCTTTACACAAATATTAATAATTAAATATACGGCTAAAACAGCGGTAATCAGTATTATGTACAATTGCATAACCTTATCACCTTTGCTTAAAAGCGGATATCCATAATACGGTTTGATATAAAAATCCCCGTTCCTATCATCAGCAATGATACAGTCATGACAATTCTTCCAACCTCAGTTGAAAATAAAGGCTGAATAAATTCACCGCTCATTTTCGAAATGAAAATTACCATAAGAATGGGAGACAACGTCATTATTCGCTGTTCCTGCTTTTTACCGGCAAGACCTGTTTCGATTTCCTGCTTTATTTCAATTCTTTCACTGATCATTCTCGATGTAGTTCGCACTACTTCAATGAGATTTCCGCCGGAACGCTTGCAAACCGAGAAAATATCTGCAAAATGATGTATTTCTTCAATACCGGAACGGTTAGCAAAGTCTTTAAGTATATCTTCGATATTTTCATTAGTTCTTAACCGTTTCAATATAATTTCAATTTCCCGGACTATATCGCTTTTCCCGTCAGGATAAAGATTTTTCAAAGATGAATATACCTGTGTAAAAGCACTTTCCACCGATCTTCCGGCAGAAAGCGAAGAACCCAGGTAATACAGCATATCCTTGAACTGAAGCCGCAGCATGTTAATACGCTTTTCCGTAAGTTTTTTTATTTTTATTTTTGGATAAAACAGTCCTAAAAATGCTGTGAACAGAGCGATGTACCAGTTTTGGTAAAATACCCAGCCGACAGTTCCCATTACCAAAGCCCCGACAGCCGAATAAAAAATAAATTCCAGCGGTTTATATCTATATATACGATAATCTTTAAGCACATAACATTTCTCATCCATTTATTTTTTTTCTCTTTCTCATTATTTGTTTTACATGATCGTATAGAAACTGTAAAGTAATGTCAACGAATTTACAAATAAAGCCTTTTTTTTGACGTAAATAGTTTTTTGTACCGTTTAAACATAAAAAATGACGCTTTAAACATATGATATGAACCGGCTGTTTTATTGCACAATAATAAAAAACAGTAAACAAAGCACCAGCGAAAATAAAAAAATATATTGACAATTGTTAAATATGTTATTAATATAAATTTATAATGATTATAAATAAAAATGTGATTATTAGAATGAATTATAATTAAGAACAAAGAGGGTGAAAATATGGAAAACGTACAGGAAATCGTTTTTGATAAATTATCGGAAAAGGATATAAAACCATCGTTCCATAGAATAAAGGTGCTTGAATACTTAATGGTCAATAAAAACCACCCTACGGTCGAGCAAATATATTCAAGTTTAAAAAAATTATTTCCGACGCTGTCAAAAGCGACAATATATAATTCGCTGAACCTGTTTGTTGAAAAAGGCCTCGTACAGCCAATAACAATTGAAGAAACGGAATTAAGGTATGACTCCACGGTGGAAAGCCACGGCCACTTCAAATGTGATTGCTGCGGTTTAATTTACGATTTCGACATTGATGTTGACAGCGTTGCTTTTAGTGGTTTGGACAATTTTATCATTAATAACAAAGAGGTTTATTTCAGGGGAACCTGCCGTAAATGCGCTTCTGTTAATCAATAACATACCCCTATTTCTATTGGCGCAAACTGGCCTAAATATCTTGAATAGTATTAAGAATATGATTATAATAAATATAATTATTTTCGGGTAAGTTGAAATAACATTAAAACGTAATAAATGCATTTTATATACCGGACTTCTATTGATATTAGAAGTCCTTATTAAAAACGCGAGAAGGAGAAGGATTATATAATGAACGGTCAGAGGGTGAATATTGGAATAATCGGTTTAGGTACGGTCGGCAGCGGCGTTGCGCGTATTTTGCTACAGCAGCAGGAATTGCTAAAAGCCCGCTCAACACTTACATTCCATCTAAAAACAATTGCAGAGCTTGACTGGAACAGGGATCGTAATCTTGATTTGTCAAACGTTAAATGCACCGACAACGTATACGATGTACTGGATGATCCTGATATTAACATTGTTGTTGAGACAATAGGCGGCTATGAACCCGCATTCAGTTTCATAAAAAGAGCTCTTCAGAACCGTAAACATGTGGTTACCGCAAACAAGGCCCTTATTGCCACCCGCTGCCGTGAATTATTTCAGATTGCCCGAGAGAACGGCGTTGATATCCTTTTTGAGGCAAGCGTCGGCGGCGGTATCCCCATTATCAAAGGCTTGCGCGAAGGATTAATTGCGAATAAAATCGAAAGCATATACGGCATACTTAACGGAACGTGCAATTATATTTTAACAAAAATGCACAAGGATAACGTAGAATTTGAAGACGCACTGAAAGGCGCTCAAACCAATGGATTCGCGGAAGCGGATCCGACACTGGACATTAACGGAACGGATACGGCTCATAAACTCTCAATTTTAGGTTCTCTCGCTTCCGACAGTATTGTGCCGTTCGATAAAATTTACGTTGAAGGTATTACGGGAATAAGCAAACTTGATATAGACTTTGCGAAATCTTTCGGATATACTATAAAACTTCTTGCAATTTATCGCGTATTCAATGGCGGGATCGATATCAGGGTGCATCCTACTTTGGTTTCCGATACTCATTTATTGTCGGCGGTAAACAATGAAATGAACGCCATATTCGTAACAGGAGATTTTGTCGGTAATACGGTATTTTACGGACCCGGTGCGGGCGAACGCCCGACCGCAAGCGCTATTGTCGGTGATATCGTCGACCTTTCGAGGGATTTACTGTTGAAGGAAGGTCAAAAGTACTGCAATCGCACGATCAATCCGACGGCGGATGTGAAAATAATACCGATAGAAGAGGTGGCAAACAGGTTTTACCTCCGTTTATTCACGCTTGACAAACCGGGTGTGCTGGCAAAAATATCGGGTGTTTTCGCTGATTACAGGATCTCGATATCCTCAATGGTTCAACTGGAAACTCATGAAAAGGATAATTATGTACCTATTGTTCTACTTACACACGAGGCATCGGAAAAGTCGATGGAACAGGCACTGCGGAAAATCGCGCAATTTGATTTTGTTAAAGAGAATTATCTGCGTTTAAGGATTTTTTGATTCCAAATAAGCTGAATTAACATCATTACCGGGGGTTTTCGGTAGTGAATTTAACATTATCGAAAAAACGCTGCCTTCCCCCGGTTTGCTTTTTACTTTAATCTTTCCGCCGTGCCGAAGAACTATTATTCTGGCAATCGAAAGGCCAAGCCCGTGTCCCCCTTTATTCCTGTCCCTGGACTCGTCGGCCCTGTAAAACCTGTCAAAAATATTGTTAAGATCTTTCGCGGATATTCCGCATCCATTATCCTTTACCGATAGTATTGCGGTATTATTGCTGTTTTTCAGGCTGATTTCAATTACACCGCCAGGCTGCGTGTATTTCTGCGCATTGTCGACAAAAATCCTCATTGCCTGTTTTATACGGTTTCTGTCTCCATTCATATATACATCCTGTTCTATCGAACTTTCAATTACATGGTTCTGGTCCACCATCCGAGTCTCTTTTACCAATTCATCCATCATTTCGCTTAACGAGAACATTTCCATTGTAAGATTCAACGTGTCTTTGTCGTTTCTTGCTATAAACAGCAGCTTTTCTACCAGTTCTCTCATATTTTCGGATTCATTGCGTATAGCCTCTATTGATTCGGCAAGAACCTCCGGGTCTTCTTTTCCCCATCTTTCAAGCATACGCGCGTACCCCTGAATTACCGATATAGGGGTTCTCAGTTCATGCGACGCGTCGGAAACGAATTGGTTTTGCTTGTTATAAGCATTCTCTATTCTGTCCATCATTTCATTGAAAGTAATCACCAGTTCCTTAAGTTCGTCCTTGGCGTTCGTTACATTAAGCCTTAAGTTCAGGTTTTGCGCTTTAATTTCTTTTGTCATCCTTGTCATTTCGGCAATAGGGTAAAGTGCGTTCTTTGTCATCGATCTTCCCCTGAAAAAAATCGTTAAAAGAACCATAGCTCCAAGGACAACAGCAGTTGTGAGTAAAACCGCCATCTCAAGCAGCACGGGTGTGATATCCTTGAATATATTGACAAGATAAAGTCCGTCCGGACGGTTTAGATGCGTTCTTATCATCGTATAAACAAGCCCGTCCTTGCTGTAAAACCAAACCGGAATCATGCTGTGAGGCTTGTTATAATTCCCGAAAGTATTTAACAATATCTCGCCGTCGACGCCGGATACATCCAGTTCCGTATCATGCTGGACAACAATATCGTAAATGGATTCCGAAAGATTATCAGCAGTAACCAGATCGTCAATGATATGAACAACATCGCGGATAATAACAACAGTGTTGAAAATGCAGTATACAATAAGAATAAGTATAAGGCATGACAGGAAAGAATCGACCATCATCCTCGTATATGCCCCCGACAGTCGGCGTCCCATCGAGGATGCGCGGGCAGCTTTCGTTTTTTCCGGTCTTTCCTGTACTTTGTTTTTATTTCCGGCCTTTCTCGAGTCTAAACCGCTCCTGTCTTTTTTGTACATGAAAACCGTCCTTATTCTTGCCGGTTTTTGTTTATTCCTTATCTTCAAAAATATATCCAACTCCACGAACTGTCTTAATGTATGACTGGTTGTACTTCTGATCAATCTTTGCCCTCAGATACCTGATATAAACATCGGTAACGTTGGTGTCGCCGTAATAGTCATATCCCCAGACTTTTTCAATGAGCTTTTCACGCGTTAGCACTATCCCCTTGTTTTCCATCATGTACACGAGCAGGTCGTATTCCTTTTTAGACAGTGGTATCTCTTCATCGTTAAACATAACCTTGCGAGCGGTTTTATTAACCGTCAGATCCCCCGATTTAAGTATTTCTTCTTCGGCTTTTCTCGCCGTACTCTGTTTCCTTTTAAGAGCGACGCGGATTCTTGCAAGCAGTTCCTCTATCGCGAATGGTTTTGTTACGTAATCATCCGCCCCGCTGTCAAGCCCCATAACTTTATCGGATACATCATCTTTCGCGGTCAGCATAATAACGGGCAAATCTGTGCTTTTTCGTATACGGCGCAGCACTTCGATTCCGCTTAACAGCGGGAGCATTAAATCAAGTATTACAAGATCTACATCCCCCTTTAAAGCTTTTTCCAGCCCTTCGCGCCCGTCGTACGCAAGCTCTACGACGTATCCTTCATGCTTGAGCTCCAATTCGAGAAAACGCGCTATCTTGCTTTCGTCTTCAACTACCAGTATTTTTTCAGCCATCCGTTTTCACTCCAGTAACTATAGGAATTCTACAGCGTGAAATCCTCCAGTGCTTAACGCAGGAGGATTTGCAGGCGATAAATACAAATTATCCATTTGAATGCCGTCAGTTTATTTTACTAAAACGCTTACTCGATCGTCAGCTCATTATAACCTTCCCTGTTTTCATCACTTGCAGCGCTCTCGTCATGGTACTGGTGAGGCTGCTCGCTATTGCCGCCTTTAAATTTGTCGGCCACATCATGCATCATCGAAGTAAGATCTATCTCTTCCCCTTTCTGCTTCCTTATGCTTAATTTATAACCAAGTAGCATAAGCACAAGCAAAACCGGAATAACAACCATGGGTATTATTATGATTAGAATAAGCATAACATTAATGGGCAAATTTAATAATATTCCGTTCTTGTCCTCAATTACGACATTATTTTCAAAGCCCATCCGGATTACTTCCCAAATACTTTTGAAAAAATCCCCGCTCTGCCTCTTCCATGTTTTTTCTTCATACCCGCTGCATTTTTTGCCTTTATTTTTTTCAAACTCCACAATCGCGTCCAATACATTGCCGTTATGCTTTTCAAGCAAAACCTTTGCTTCTTCATAACTGCAGTTGGTCCTTTTTCTTAATTGATCTACCTGTTCCAGTGTAATCATGACCGCACCTCCGAAAATTTCATTCACTTAACTTTACACTGGCATTTTACATACTAAATATTAACCCTCCGTTTGCAAACAATTAGAGTTTGATTAGAATTTGATTTCAATTTTACGAATAATCAGCCGTGCATTTGAATCTCACACAGCTTTTTGTACAGCCCGCCGTTTTTCATTAATTCGTCATGTGTTCCAATTTCCGCTACCATTCCATCGTCAAGAACAACTATTTTATCCGCTTTGCGGACCGAAGAAAGGCGGTGAGCAATCATTATCGTAGTGCGGTTTTGAATAATGCTGTCTATTGCCTGATGAATAAGTTTTTCCGTTTCCATGTCGACTGATGCTGTGGCTTCGTCAAGGATCAAAATGGGGGTATCCCTGAGAACGGCTCTTGCGATGGAAAGCCGCTGTTTCTGCCCGCCGGATAGTCTTATTCCTCTTTCGCCGATTACGGTATCATAACCGTGTTCCATTTCACAAATGAATTCATGCGCGTTTGCGATTTTTGCTGCATTTATAATATCATCCATGCTCGCGTTCTTTACACCGTATGAGATATTTTCTGCCACCGTGCCGTTGAAAAGAAACACATCCTGCAGTACTATGCTTATATTATCACGAAGCGAAGATAAAGTCATGTTCCTGATATCAATACCGTCGAACAGTATCCTTCCGTCATCGGGGTCATAAAACCGCGCCAATAAACTTATCAGCGTCGTTTTTCCGACACCTGTCGGGCCTACAATAGCTACCAGTTCTCCAGGTTTAATGGAAAGGCTTATATTCTTTAATACATCCCGATGCGTTATGTAACTGAATGAAACATTCTCCAGGTCTATCCTTCCCGAAAGCCTTCCTGCATTTACAGCACCGCTTTTTTCCTTTACATCGGGTTCGGTATCAAGAACCTCAAACACCCTTGACGCCCCGGCCAGCGCGTTCTGCAAATCTTCATTAACCCTTCCGAGAGTGCTTATAGGCTGGTAAAACATGTTCAAAAGCAGAATAAACGCTATTATATCAGGCAGAGGAACCCTGTTTAAAGAAGCAAGGTATCCGCCGAAACCTATTACAAGAACAGTTCCCATATGATTGAAAAACTCAATAGACGGGTGGTATATCGCGCTTAATCTTAACGCTCTTAAAACCTGTTTTACATGAGCTTTTGAAGATTTGCTAATCCGGCCTCTTTCTCTTTCATGCTGGTTAAAAACCTGAATTTCCTTTATTCCGGACAGGTTGTCGTGAAGCGTTGCGTTAAATTCTGCAAGTCTTTGCTGCGATGTCCTGAACTGAGGCTGAATTTTTTTCGCGAATATTCCAATAGCAAATATTAAAAAAGGTACCGTAACAAGGCTTAACAGGGCAAGCATGACATTAATCGAGAAAAGAAGCACGGTTACTCCCAGAAGAATAAGAACATTTACAATTAAGTCCGGAACCGCATGGGCGATCAAAAGTTCAAGCAGTTGAACGTCATTTGACGCCCGGGACATAATCTGGCCGGTTTGTTTGTCATGATAAAAACGCAGCGACAGCTTTTGGAGATGGTTATATATTCTTACCCTCATATCGGATACAAAATTCCATGCCGCATAATGTGTTATGTAAGAGCGTAAAAAAGTGCATCCTGCCTGTATAAGATATATCACCGCCAAAAAAAGCGCAAGCCGCAGAGCCTTTTGTCCAAGATCAGGGTCTTTGTTCTGAATAAGGCTCGTCAGTTCCCTGACTATCATCGGCGCCGTAAGCTGGCATACGGTCAGCACAATTATCGCAATCATGCCAATAATCATGTATTTCCAGTATTTTTTCGCCATTCCAAGAAGTTTTATTATTGTCTTCATGTTAATCCTCCGACAGTGGTTCTTTTAAGCATTATAATAGTTCGCACATAAACCTGTATGTGATATCATCAAAACCCGGCAGTAATTCATGTCCAAAATCAGGATATATAACAACATCTTTCTTTGAGTTAATTTTGTTATATGCGGCAAATTGCGTTGAAGGCGGACATATCATATCCATGAGCCCGGTAGCCATTAAAACCTCACCTTTAATACGGTTTGTAAGATTCTGTACATCAATGTAGCCAAGCTTTTTAAATACTTCGTATTCCTTTTTATGCATTGGGTCAAATTTTCTAAAATAATCTGACAACTCTCTGTATGCCTCTTTTGCCAGATCCATTTCCCACACTCTCTTATAATCGCACAGGAACGGGTATACCGGCGCCGCCTTTTTTATTTCAGGAACCAGCGACGCGCATGCAAGAGTTAATCCACCGCCCTGTGAACTACCCATAGCTCCCATTTTTTCACCATCAACAAACGGCATATCGGAAACAACCCTTGCAAGCATGGCAGTATCTAAAAAGATTTGCCTGAAAAGAATATTATCCGGATCCGGATCGTCGAGCCCGCGTATAATATGACCATTCAATGTGTTTCCGAATACTCCTCCCTTGTCTTCGGACAAACCTCCCTGCCCGCGGCAATCCATGGCCGCAACAACAAAGCCTGATGCGGCATATCCAAGCTTGCTCTGCCAGTCTCCGCAATTCCATGCATATCCATGAAACTGCAGTATTGCGGGATACTTGTTTTTTTCCTGCTTAGGCTTTAAAAGCTTCGCATGGATCCTTGCACCTTTTACACCTGTAAAATAAAGATCATAGCACTCGGCAACATTACTTTGAAATTCTGCGGGAATAAGTTCGGCATTGGGGTCCGTACTCTTCATTTCATCAAGCGCTCTTTCCCAGTATTGTTCAAAATCCTCAGGTTTCGGGTTTATCCCCTGGTAAGTCTTCAACTCGCTAAGCGGCATTTCAAATACCGGCATATTAACACCTCCTAGTTTTCCCACTTGAATTATACCCCCGTTTGTCCTTTAAAACAATATGCAAACTAAACAACGTGTTTTCGGTGACGACGGGCGACATGCTTCGAAGCCCTGCTGCCCACAGGGAACTATGAAGGGGGTTAATGAAACACCCGAAACAGGACCTGCGAGATTAGTGTTCATTTGAACTATTGTACAATAACGTCAACAAAGAGCTTCATTTGCAAGAGCTATACAGTTCAGCTCGGGCAAGTCGAAACTCGCAAAAATGTTTTGAAATATTTTTTGCAGGAAGCATTTTTGCTCAGACAGTCGACTTGCTTACCCTCGCTCTGACTGTATATCTCTATGCTTCATTCCGCTATAGTTTCCGTTATTGCACAATAGTTCTTCCGAATAGCCCCTGGGAATTACGCCGAAAACCAGCGGATAATTCAGGTGCTCCAGGCCTGCGGGAATAATGTACAAAACAAATCCATTTACATTAACATAATGGTTTGGTAAAATTAAATGGAATTTTTGCATAAATAATCGTTTTTTTCGGGGGGAAAAATGGAAAATATTAAATACAGGCACAGCAAATGGTTTAATAAGCTGCTTAGAATAACGTTCGGAAAGTATTTGTCTCTTCGATTCAATGTAAAAATAAATAATGAGGAAATCTCTAATGTAAAACCTCCCTATATAGTTATAGGTAATCATATCGGAGCCTGGGACCCTTTTTTAATGTCGATGGGTATTAATGAACCCATTTACTTTGTAATTTCAGATACCCATTTCCGGCATTTTTGGCTCAGGCAGGTTTTAAAGCTTGTCGGCGGAATTCCAAAATCGAAAAAATTGGCCGACTCAGGTACCATTCGCGCCATTATCAGCATAATAAGGAATAATGGCGTCGTTGGACTGTATCCTGAAGGAGCGCGAAACTGGGATTTGAAAAATGTGCCGGTATTTTATTCAACCGCGAAATTAATAAAGAGCCTTAAAGTTCCTGTCATAAACACATTAATGGAAGGAGCGGGTCTTACAAGGCCGAGATGGGCAAGAAGCTCAAGGACCGGTGTTATTCATATAAAATACAGCATTCTTTTCACTCCTGAGGACATTAGTAAAATGTCCGTCGATGAAATATACCAAAAGATAGTTGACGGAATTCAAATGAATGAATATGAGTGGCAGGAAAAAAACATGGTTCCTTTCAAAGGGAGAAACCTTGCCGAATACCTTGACCTGTTTCTTGTTGTCTGCCCGCGCTGCAAATCCCTGTGCTCCCTGCGCAGCAGCGGAGATTTTTTCACATGCGGAAACTGTACTTATACGGTCAGGTATAATGAATACGGTTATTTTGAAACCGGGCACGAACCGTTCTTTCTTTCGCCGCAAACATGGAGCGATTGGCAGAACACGTATTTATATGAACTGTTTTCAAAAAAAGAATATATTTCCGGACAAATACCGCTGTTTTCAGATACGGGCGTAAAGATTTTTACCGGAAAACGCAGGGGAAAATTAAGACAATACAAAAAACTCGGCAAGGTGGAATTGTTTTTTGACAAGCTTATAATTTCATCCGAAAAGACAAATTATACTTTCCCTATTAGTGATATTTCCGGGATGAATATTCAAAACAACAATAAGTTTGAGTTTTATTATAATAACACGCTGTACCGCTTCAAGTTCACAACTCAGCATAAATCAGTTTATAAATATGAGCTTGCGATCAAAATCATTAACAAGATAAACTCACAGCAGCAGTCATGAGCCCGTTGATTTATACCGCCGCAGACCTATGCGGAAAAAGGCATAGCATGGCATTATAAACAGCAGACCAATTACCGGCGTGAACATATACAGTATGCTTTTTTCCCTGTCCAGCAGATACTGAAGCGGATAGTACTGAAAAAGCGCGAGCGGAACTACAAAAGTGAGAAAAGTCAGGATTCTTTTGCCGTATATCGAAAACGGATAACGCCCAAATTCCCGGCCGCCGTCCGTAAAGATGTTCATAAATTCAAGACCTTCGACCGTGAAGAACGTAAACCCGGCATAAACTATAAACAACGCGAAGAATATCAGGCTGCCGCAAACAACCATCAATAAAAGCGTTAAAACTTTATCCCAGGTCCAAATAACGCCGCTGTTCGGAATTGCATAACAGAATACAAGGATGGCCTGAAATAACCTGCCAAGTCTCGTGAAGTCCATCTTTGCCGCAAGAACCTGGAAGATTACGCTTCTCGGTCTTACAAGGGCGCGGTCAAACTCGCCGTTGCCAAGCATTAGCGGGAACTGATCAAAACCACGTCCAAACATCTCCGCGATTGAATAAGCCATCAACACCGCTGCAAAACATAACAGAACATGCTCAAAGGTATAACCTTCAACTTCACGAAACCGTGAAAACATAAAATATACGCCAAGCAAAACAGTAAATGACGCAAAAAACTGACCCAGCGCAGTCAGAAAAAATGATAACTTATACTGCATCTGACTTTTTAAGTGCATCGCGAAAAACTTAATATATAACTGCACCATTTAACCTCCCTGCACGATGACCTTTTTAAGCGCCCGGCTCATCATAAGCCGCCCGACAGACAGCAGAGCCGCAAGCCAAAAGATTTGCAGCGCGATACCCGCCAATGCGTCCGTACCCGCGATATTTCCGCTATAAATACGAAGCGGCATATTCTGCATCGCCGCAAACGGGAGCCATTCGGCAACGGCGCGAACCGGAGCGGGAAAAAAGGGCAGCGGCACAATCCCGCCTGCTAAAAAATCGGATATAACCGCGACAAATAACCTGACTCCGGTAGGTGATAATGTATAGAATAATGAAATATACATCAGCATTGAAAACGCTACCACTACACATAACGCCAGAAATGCGGAAATCAGGAACAACAAAAGGTAAACCGCGTCAGGCGGCAGCGTCATCCGATACGGTTCCGGAACGAGAAAAGCGATAACCAGGATCGGCGCGCATCTTAAAGCCGCCCGCGCCAAACGGTTGGCCGCAATCTGACAAAACCAGCGATTGTATAAATCAATCGGGCGCACCATTTCGTAAGCTATCGAGCCTTCAATAATCGAAGCGGCAATGCCATGTTCCCAAAACCACATCATGAACAGCGCAAGAAATGCCTGTTGCATCCATATGTAGGAAACGGTCTGCGAGAATTCCATCGGAAATGCGGCAGGATTTGCGCGGTAAAAAGCCGAAAAAGCCAATATTTCCATCAATCCCCACGCAAACTGCGTAGCAAGCCCTGCCAACGCCGCAGCACGATACTGCAAACTGTTAATAAAGCGTATACGGAACAGCGCACAATATTTTTTCATATATGATACTCCCTGTACAACTCTGCGACCATTTCCTCCGCAGAAATACCGGACACCGATACGTCGGTCAGTTCCGTCCTTGCGGCAAGATATGTTATCGCGTCCGATACCGGCAATACCTCCGGATCAAGAGTGATTACAAGGCGCCCGTTTTTCTTCTCTACAGGAGTCATATTGTCCGGAATTTCGGGCTCAGATCCGGTATATTCTACGACAAGCGTTTTTCGCTTCGATGAACGCTTTTTGAGTTCGTCAAGGCTGCCGTCCAGTAATATCCTGCCTTTCCCTATCAGCAATATCCGTTCGGTCAATGCTTCAATGTCCTGCATGTCGTGGGTCGTCAGGATAACGGTTGTACCGCGCTCGGCGTTTAACTTCTTTATGAATTGACGTACGGTGATTTTAGAAACCGCATCAAGACCGATAGTCGGTTCATCGAGAAACAGTATTTTGGGATTATGCAGAAGCGACGCGGCAAATTCACAGCGCATGCGCTGGCCGAGACTGAGGCTTCGGGCAGGCGTTTTCAGCAGCTCGCCCAAATCGAGAAGTTCGGTTAATTCGTCAAGATTATTTTTATAGGTTTTTCTGTCTATTTTATAAATATCGCGTATCAATTCAAAGCTGTCGATAATCGGAACATCCCACCAAAGCTGGCTGCGCTGTCCGAAAACAACGCCGATTTCGCGAACGTGCGCAATTCGGTCGCGCCACGGTACGCGTCCGTTAATTTCACACATGCCGCTGTCAGGCGTTAATATTCCGCACATAATTTTTATTGTAGTGCTTTTGCCCGCGCCATTCGGCCCGATATATCCAACCATTTTGCCGTCACTGATTGTAAAGCTGACATCGTTTAACGCTTGGACAAGCTCATATTCGCGCGAAAACAAAGCCTTTACGGCACGACCAAACCCTGCCTGCCGCTTAGCAACACGGAAGGTCTTATTGATATTTGAAAGCGTAATCATTTATCCTCCTATGCAAATTTTTGCTTTCTTTTGAAATGAACAATAAAAACAATTCCAAAGATAATTATGGATAATCATTCCCATTCAATAGTAGCAGGAGGCTTTGTGGTTATATCGTAGACAATCCTGTTAACGTGTTTTACTTCATTGACAATGCGGTTCGAAACTTTCTCCAATACTTCGTGCGGTATCTTTGCCCAGTCGGCCGTTATGAAATCGGTTGTTGTAACCGCCCTTATCGCGACGGTGTAGTCATACGTCCTTTCGTCGCCCATAACACCGACGCTTCTCATGTTCGTAAGAACCGTGAAGTATTGGCTGATTTTTCGTTCAAGCCCGGCCGCGGCTATTTCATCGCGCAGTATATAGTCGGTGTCTCTAAGGATGTCAAGTTTTTCGGGAGTAATATCGCCTATAATACGCACCGCAAGACCCGGCCCCGGGAACGGCTGCCGCCAGACCAACTGCTCCGGCAGGCCTAATTCGATCCCAGCCTTACGTACCTCGTCCTTAAATAAATCCCTTAACGGTTCTATAATTTCGTTAAAATCTACATGCTCAGGAAGGCCTCCGACATTGTGATGGCTTTTAATTACGGATGAATTTCCAAAGCCGCTTTCAATTACATCGGGATATATTGTTCCCTGAACCAGGAAATCAACCTTTCCAAGCTTTTTCGCTTCCTCTTCGAAAACACGTATAAATTCTTCACCGATTATTTTTCTTTTTGCTTCGGGATCGGTAACGCCGGCAAGCTTCTTTAAAAAGCGCTCCTGGGCGTCTACCTTAATAAGATTCATATCAAATTTCCGCCTGAATACTTCTTCAACCTGTTCGGCTTCATATTTTCGCAAAAGGCCGTGATCAACAAATATGCAGGTCAACTGTTTCCCTACTGCTTTATGCACGAGGGCTGCGGCCACCGACGAATCAACCCCGCCCGAAAGCGCGCATAAAACCTTTTTGCCGCCGACTTTTTCACGGATTGATTCTACCGCGGACTCAATAAATGAATCCATTTTCCAATCCGGTTTGCACGTGCAGATTTTGTACAGGAAATTCTTTAGCATTTGCTGTCCGAACGGCGTATGCTCAACCTCCGGGTGAAACTGGACCCCATAGATCCTTTTCTTCCGGTTTTCCATCGCCGCGACCGGACAATTTCTTGTTTTTGCAGTTGTCTCGAAGCCTTCGGGCATTTTTATTACGTTAAATGTATGACTCATCCAGCAGAATGTGCGGGATTCCATATTTTCGAACAAATCACTGCCGGCATTCAAGTCTATTTCAACCTTTCCGTACTCCCTGTTTGAAACAATGCTTACAGTTCCGCCAAGCTCGGCGGCAATTAGCTGCATTCCATAGCATATTCCAAGGATTGGCACATTTATGTCAAATAGTCCAGGGTCACATTTTGGCGCGTTTTCATCGAGAACGGATGCAGGTCCACCTGTCAGAATAATGCCTTTCGGGTTTTTCTCGATTAATTTTTCAATCGGAATATTGTACGGCAGTATTTCGCAATATACATCAGCTTCGCGTATTCTTCTGGCTATCAACTGGCCGTACTGGGCGCCAAAATCAAGAATAACAACGGTATCGTGCTTCAAAGCGTAAAACCCCTTTCATAATCGCGTTTCAAAATACAGGGAGAAAAAACAATAATCATATTATAAATTAAAAAATTTCTTCATGCAATTAGCTAAATTCGAAATGTCGCCCAAGGAAACGAAACACCTGAACCAGGACCCGCGGGAATAATGTTCGAAACCTTCCTTTTGAACTATTGTACGATAGTTCTTTATACGAGCAACATACGGCGAATTAAAACCACAAACACAGCGGGTGGTT